>JAEYXI010000432.1 GCA_023428515.1 Pseudomonadota bacterium
TGCCCATGCAGTGCGGGCCGGTATCGGTGTCGGCGGTGTCGATCATCACCGTGTCGTAGGGCACGCCGAGCGTTTCAGCCGCGATCTGCGCGCCGACGGTCTTGATGCCCTGTCCGAGATCGGTGGACGAGAGCGTGATGACGAAGCTGCCGGTGGTGGTGGCGTGGATCAGCGCCTGGCTGGGGTCGCCACCGAGATTCATGCCGGTCGGGTAGTTGACGGCGGCGACGCCGCGCCCCTTCAGCCAGGTCATGTCAGGTCTCCCGTGCCATTGAACTCATCGCCGCGAATCGCGGCGGCAGGTCCTTGCCGATCTGCCGGGCGGCCGCCTGGATCACCTCGACCAATGCCGCGCCTTCCACCGTCTTGCGATGCGCCTTGGTGTCGCCGTCGCGATAGGCGTTGATCAGCCGAAGCTCCATCGGGTCCATGCCGAGGTGCCGCGCCACCTGGTCCATCTGCGATTCCAGCGCGAAGTCGCCAATGGTGACCCCGAAGCCGCGCATGGCGGAGGAAGGGGTGCGGTTGGTGTAGACGCAATAGGCGTCGACATGAACGTTCGGGATCGAGTAGGGGCCGGGATAATGCGCCGCGCCCTTCTGCGCGCCGTAGGGCGAATGGCGCGAATAGGCGCCGGCGTCGGTGTAGCCCCAGACCTGCCGCGCGACAATGCGGCCGTCTTTCATGACGCCGTCCTTGAGCACGATCTTCTCGGCGGCGCGCGGCGAGGAAATCTGCATCTCCTCATAGCGGCTGTAGACGAAGGAGACCGGTCGGCCGGTCATCTTTGCAGCGAGGATGGCGATCGGCTCGACCGTGACGTCGACCTTGCCGCCGAAACCGCCGCCGACCGTGCCGCCGACCATGTGCAGCTTGTGGCCGGGCATTTGCAGGATGATCGAGGTGTTGTCGAGCGTGAAGAACATCGCCTGCGTGTTGGTGTAGCAGGTGAAGCGGTCGTGGCCTTCCGGCGCAACGATGCAGCCCGTCGTCTCCATGGGCGCCTGCTCGATCGGCGAGGACCAGTAGGTCTGCTCGAGAATGTGGTCGGCCTCGGCAAATCCTTTCTCGACATCGCCGAAGCGCACCTTTCGCGAGGCTCCGCTGTCGTACATGTAGAAATTCTGGCCGTGGTGCTCGTTGACGATGGGCGCGCCGGGCGCAAGTGCGGCCTCGATATCGAGCACAGACGGCAAGACCTCATAGTCGATCTTCACCTTGGCGGCGGCCTCATTGGCGGCGCGCTCGCTGTCGGCAAGCACTGCGACCACAGCCTCGCCTTTCCAGCGCACCTTGTCCTCGGCAAGCACATGCTCGTCCTCCGGGCCGACCTGGATGAGGATCAGGATCGTGTAGAGATTGTGCGGAATGTCCTTGTGGGTGAGGATGCGATGCACGCCCGGATGTTTCTCCGCTTCGGAGAGGTCGACGCTCCTGATGCGGGCGTGGTCGTGCGGGCTGCGCACCATCTTGAGATAGAGCATGCCGGGGAAAGTGCGGTCGGCGAAATAGGTGGTCTTGCCGGTTACGTGTCCGGGGACGTCGGAGCGCTGCAGGCCTTGGCCGAGTTCCTTCAGATCGTCCTTGCGCTCGTCGGCGAAGTAGCTCTTGGCGAGTTTCATCGTATCCTCAGGCGGCGTTCTGGGAATTGGAGCGGGCGGCGGTCAGCACGGCGCGGATAATGGGTTCGTAACCGGTGCAGCGGCAGATGTTACCCGACAGCGCGTCGACCACGTCGTCGCGCGACGGATTCGGGTTGCGGTCAAGCAGTGCCTTGGCGGCCATGATCATGCCCGACGTGCAGAAGCCGCATTGTGCCGCGAACTCTTCCATGAAGGCGCGCTGAAGAGGATGAAGCACGCCGTCCTTGGCGAGCCCGCCGGTGGTGAGAATTTCCTGGCCGTTGCAGGTTTCGGCGAGCGTCAGGCAGGACAGCCTGAGTTCGCCGTCGATCATGACCGAGCAGGAGCCGCAGGTGCCCTGATGGCAGCCGCCCTTGGGCGAGGTGTCGCCGAGCTTATCGCGCAGCACCTTGATGAGCGTCGCGCCGCTGTCGACGAACTCGGCTTTCTCTTCCCCGTTGAGCGTGAACTGAACCGGAACCTTCGCCATCTTTCCTCCCTGTGGCGTTACTCCAGCGAATTTCGCGGCGCGCTACTCCAGCAGCAGGCGGCGGAAATGCACAGGAAGCACCTCTGCGCGATACCAGGCGCTGGCGATCGCATCGGTGATCGGCTGCACGCCCTCGCCTATTGCGGCCACCGCCGGCGCAACGTCCTCCTCCCCGAGCGTTGCGCCGGCGAGCGCCTTCTCGGCAGACCTGGCGCGGATCGGACGATCAGCCATGCAGCCGAGCGCGATCCTCGCGCTTTTCACCTTGCCGGCGTCGGCCTCGATGACCGCCGCGATGCTCAGCACCGAGACGCCCTTCGGCTTGATGCGCGACACTTTCAGGAAGCGGAATTCTTCGGCAGACGGCACGGCGAAGCTCACCGCCGCAACGATCTTGCCGTCGCGGGCAGCCAAAAACTCCTCGATGCCGAGGTCGCCCGACGTCGTGTGGACCGTCGCGTCGAGCGCCAGCAGCGCCACCGCGAAATCGCCATAGGGTGCGGGTGCAAAAAGATTGCCGCCGACCGTCGCCATGTTGCGGATCGCAGGCCCGCCTACCGCTTTTGCCGCCTTGGCGACCGCGGAGAGGCCTGGATGTCGCGCGATAGCTGACATGGTGGTCGACGCGCCGACGGTCGCGCGGGCGTCCGTTACCTCGATTGCCGACAACGCCGGGTCGGTCGAGCGGACATAGGTGGAGAAGGAGACGTCGCCTTCATTGATGGAACGGACAACCAGCGTGCCACCGCCGATATAGCGGGCGTCGGTATCCGTCAGCGCCGAGCCGGCCTCGGCGAGCGTCGGATAGGTTTTCAGGGCAAGCGGCATTCCAGCCTCCTTGCGGCTTGACTATTTCTGTCCCGAGAAATGGCTCTTCAGTGCGTTGAAGCCGCCCTGGAAGACGTTCTCGCCCATGCCCTTGGCGATCTCGTCACCCTTGTCGGCAGGCGCGTCGAACTCGGCGGTCCACACGGCGTAAGTGCGGTCTCCGTCGGAGACAGGCTCGAGCTTCAGCGTCGATGAATGGTTCGAGATCGGCGCGGGATGCTCGATGATCGAGTAGGTGGTCAGGAAATCGCCATCGGAGAAGGCGAGGAGCTTTTCCCGGATCGTTGCGCCCGACGCGACCTTGAACTTGCGCACGCAGCCGATCTCAGTCGCGCTCCTGCCGTCCTCGATCTCGCTTTCGACCATGCGCGGGTGCCAGCCCGGCAGTCCGTTGAAGTCGCGTATACGCTCCCAGACCTTCTCGACCGGCGCGTCGATGACGCTCGAAATCCTGACTTTCGGCACGCAATCCTCCCTCGATGCTCGACAGGAGAATAACGCCAGAGCGCTGGACGCGCTTATCAATGCGTCTCGATCGCTTATCGATCCGTCTGAAAATAGGATACCCGGATCAGGCAGCGCTCTGGATCGCCTCACGATAGAGCGTCGGCGGCACCCCGGCATGATCGCGGAAGAAGCGCGTGAAATTGCCCTGGGTCGTGAAGCCGAGATTCCACGCGACCGAGGTCAGCGGTTCCCGCGACCACTGGAGCTGGCGCAGCGCCTCCTGCATGCGCAGCGTGTTCCAGTAGACGTTGGGTGTGAGGCTCGTCTGCTCCTTGAACAGCGCGAAGAAATGCGGCCGCGACAGGCCGACGCTTTTCGCCACGTCGTCGAAGCAGATGCGTTCGCAGACATTGGCTTTCATCAGTTCGATGGCCTTGAGCACGCGGTAGTCAATGCCGTCATGGCCGGCGGAGCGGGCGCGGCGCGGACGAACCGAATCAGCGGCGTCCGCCAGGCTGTCGATCAGCCGCTCGATCTCGTAGAGCGCCAATTCGTCGATCTCGCTATCATTGAGCTCTTCGTAGAGCATCACGGCGGCGCGGTGCAGCCACGGTTCGATCGGAATGGCGGCCGCGGCGAAAATCGGCTGGCCGGGCAGGACGCCGCGGCGACGATGGAACCATTCCGGATCGATGTAGAAGGCCAGGAATTTTCCCGGCCTTCCGTCAGCCGAAAGCGCATGGCTGTGCGGTTGGAAGGCATTGATTGCAGCGGCAACCCCCGGTCCGGGTCGCACCTTTTCCGCACCGATCGTCATCTCGCCGGCGGCTCCCTCGAGCCACAGGATGATGTGTGCTTCGGCGTGGGCGTGGGTGACGAAATCGCTCGCGACATTCAGCACCGAAACGTGCCCGAATGTTCCGCGAAAGAGGCGGATCGAGGTGGCCATTGCTTCCTCCCCGGGGCTTCGTACCTTGTTCTGTTCGTGGCCCCGTTTCGGAAATAGTGATGGCCGGAAGCCGGTTCGTCAATATGGACGGAACCGCCGCTCGGTGGCGCGCCGGCGTCACGCGGCTGCGAGGATTGCAGGACCCAACGAAAAAGGGCGGCCCTGCGGCCGCCCTCGTTCAGTGCGCGGGAGATGCCGCGGCCGTCGGCGGCGGCGCCGATTCGGCGTGCGGCTTCAGCTCCTTGCGGGAGATGTAGGTGTAGAACATCGGCACGACGAACAGCGTAAAGATCGTGCCGATCAGGATGCCGGAGAAGATCACCAGGCCCATCGAGTAACGGGCGGCGGCGCCCGCTCCCTGCGCGATGATCAGCGGCACGACGCCGACCGCCATGGCGGCGGTGGTCATCAGGATCGGACGAAGACGCGTCTTGGCTGAAGCGATGATGGCGTCCCGGCGCGAAAGGCCGTGTTCCTCGCGCTGCTGGTTGGCGAACTCCACCATGAGGATGCCGTGCTTGGTAATCAAGCCGATCAGCGTGATCAGGCCCACCTGCGTGTAGATGTTCAGCGTGCCGAGGCCGAGATTGAGCGGCAACAGCGCACCGAAGATCGACAGCGGCACCGACATCATATTGATGAGCGGATCACGGAAGCTCTCGAACTGGGCCGCCAGCACGAGATAGATGACGATGACGGCGAGGCCGAAAGCTATGGCGATCGCGTTGCCCTGCTCCTTTTCGAGGCGCGACTGGTCGGCATAATCGATGAAGAAGCCGGCAGGCAGCAGCGGACGCGCGATCTCCTCGATGGTCGCAAGGCCGTCGCCCGTGGTGACGCCCGGCACGGGCAGGGCCGAGATGGTGGCCGAGTTCAACTGGTTGAACTGCAGGATCGCGGCCGGCGACGCGTTCATCGAGACGGAGACGACCGCCGAAAGGGGCACCATCTCACCGGTGACGCTGCGAACGTAATATTTGCCGAGATTCTCCGGATTGCCGCGGTGATGCTCCGACACCTGCATGATGATGTCGTAGCTGTTGGAATCGCGGTCGAACTGCGCGATCGCACCGCCGCCGACCAGGAGATTAAGGGTCGCGCCGCTCG
>JAEYXI010000214.1 GCA_023428515.1 Pseudomonadota bacterium
GTTCATGATCGTCGTGTCGGTCGAGACCGGCAAATGCGGGCCGTGCTGCTCGATCGCCGCGACCGGGAGCACGGCGATCGTCTTCTCCGGATCGATCGCCTGATAGGCGGTCGTCGGGAAATCGCCCCACCAGACTTTTCTTCTTGGCGCCACGCGGGTCCTCCTTGGTGCTGCCGGTTTGTAGAGCGCCGGCCTTGGCGCCGCAACTCACCCGGCGGCGATCACCTCGATCTCGACCTTGAATTCAGGCCGCGTGAAGCCCGAGACGATCATCAGCGTGGAGGCCGGCGGAGGATCGGCGACCAGCCGGTCGCGCACGGCCATGTAGGGCTTCATGTGGGCGCGGTCCGTCACATAGGCATTTATGCGGACGATGTCCTTCAACCCCAGCCCTGCGTCCGCCAGGACGGCCGCGATGTTGGAGAAGCAGAGTTCCGCCTGGGTGCCGGCATCCTCAGGAATCGAATCGTCGGGACCGATGCCCAGTTGCCCCGAGCAGACGATCAGCCTTTTCCCTGCCGGTACCTCGACGCCGTGGCTGTATCTGGCAAAAGGCGGTCTGATCGATTTCGGTGTCAGGAACTTGAACATCCGGGCGTCTCCTCTGCGGCCAATGGTAGGTCGGCATCATGCTTTGCATCAAGCGGCAGCAGGCTTCTTTGGCTACATGGACTCGCGCCTGAAAAATAGGCACGATGCCTGTCGAACAGCGTGGAAATCACCGGTGCCCCGGCTTCCAAAAGCCTGCGGCCGGTGGCATGCCTCTTGCTAGGAAAAACAAAGCGTCGAATTCAGCGCGCTATTGCGCGAGGACGAACAGAGGGTGACGTCATGAACAAGCTTCTTTCGATTTCCACGGCGGCTTTCGCCATCTCCGCGGCCATGGCGGGCAGTGCCTTCGCGGTCCCGGTCACCTTCGGCACCAACTGGCTCGCCCAGGCCGAACATGGTGGCTACTACCAGGCGGTCGCCGATGGCACCTACGCCGCCTGCGGCCTCGAGGTCACCATCCAGCAGGGCGGCCCTCAGGTCGCCGGCCGGCCGCTGCTGCTTGCCGGCAAGATCGATTTCTACATGGGAGGCAACATGCAGCAGGCTTTCGACGCCGTTGCGCAGGATATCCCGCTGGTGGTGGTCGCCGCCTCCTTCCAGAAGGAGCCGCAGGTCGTCATGTCCCACCCCGGCGAAGGGCTGGACAAGTGGGAGGATCTGCCCAAGGCCGAGCAATACATCATCGGCGACGAGGGTGCGCAGAGCTTCCTCTTGTGGATGGCGAACGAGTACGGCTTCGATGTCGCCAAGCGCGTTCCCTACACCTTCAATCCGGCGCCGTTCATCGCCAACAAGAAGTCGATCCAGCAGGGCTATGTGACCTCCGAGCCGCACGCGGTCGAGAAGGAGGGCGGCTTCAAGCCCAACGAGTTCCTGCTCGCCGACTACGGCTACAGCACCTATGCGACCACGATCGAGACCATGCAGGACACGATCGACAAGCGGCCGGAGGTCGTCCAATGCTTCGTCGATGGTTCCGCCAAAGGCTGGTACAACTACCTCTACGGTGACAACAAGGCCGCCAACGAGGCCATCAAGAAAGACAATCCTGATATCACCGACGAGCAGATCGCATTCTCGATCGCCCAGATGAAAAAATTCGGCATCGTCGATTCCGGCGATAGCGAGAAACTCGGCATCGGCGCCATGACCGACGAGCGCATGAAGGATTTCTACGACAAGATGGTCAAGTCCAAGGTTGTCCCCGAAGGCATCGACATCAAGAAGTCCTACACGCTGCAGTTCGTGAACAAGGGCGTCGGTCTCGACCTGAAGAAGTAAGACTGGATCGCATGTTGCAAGAAGCGCGCGCCAGCGCGGGCGAGGCGCAGGGCAGGGGCGGCAAGCCCCTGCTGGCGCTGCACGACGTCGGGAAGAGCTTCTCCAACGGCGTCACCGCGCTGCGCAATGTTGACCTCGCCATCCGCGAGGGCGATTTTCTGAGCCTGCTCGGCCCATCGGGCTGCGGCAAGTCGACGGCGCTGAGGATCATCGCCGGCTTGTCGACGCCGACCACCGGTGTGCTCGAATGGAGCGGCGCCGGTTCCCGCTCCGACATAGGGTTCGTCTTCCAGCAGCCGACGCTGCTCCCCTGGGCCTCGGTCTTCAACAATGTCTGGCTGCCGCTGCGCCTGCGCGGCATTTCCCGCGAAAAGGCGACGCCGGCGATCCGCGAGATGATCGAGCGCGTGCGCCTCACGGGCTTCGAGGATGCCATGCCGCGCGAGCTTTCCGGCGGCATGAAGATGCGCGTCTCGATCGCGCGCGGGCTGGTCACCAAGCCTCGGCTTCTCCTTATGGACGAGCCTTTCGCAGCGCTCGACGAGATCACCCGTTTCAAGCTCAACAACGACCTGCTCGAACTCTGGCAGCAAGAGCGCTTCACTGTCATCTTCGTCACGCATTCGGTGTTCGAGAGCGTCTTCCTCTCCAATCGTATCGTCGTCATGGCGGCGCGGCCCGGCCGCGTTTTTCGCGAGATATCTGTCGAGGCGGTTTATCCGCGCGACGAGGCCTTCCGCACCTCGCCCGACTATGCCGCGCTTTGCCGCGAAACGTCAGGCGTCCTCGGCGAAGCCATCACGCTCGGCGGAGGTTCTCATGACGGCCATTGAACGCGACGCCGGCGTGCTGCCGCTCGACCCTGAGGAGGCGAAGCGCGTCCGCGCCGCCCGTCTCGAGCGCATTGGTAAATGGGTGCTGCCGCTCGCCATCATGGTGCTTGCCATCTGGCTCTGGGACCGCGTCTGCGTCTGGAACGAGATTCCGCGCTACATCCTGCCGCGTCCGGGCGAGGTGGTTGCGACCCTCTACACCGACGCCGGCCTGCTCTTCGGCTCGCTGCTGGTCACCCTGCGCATCACCTTCCTCAGCCTCCTGCTCGCCGTCGTCGGCGGCGTGGGCCTGGCGGTGCTTTTCGCGCAGTCGAAATGGGTGGAGATGTCCTTCTTCCCCTTCGCGGTCATCCTGCAGGTCACGCCGATCGTCGCGGTCTTCCCGCTCATCAACATCTATGTCGACAACCAGACGGCCAAGCTTCTGCTCTGCGCCTGGATCGTCGCCTTCTTCCCGATCCTCTCCAACACCACGCTCGGGCTGAACTCCGTCGACCGCAACCTGATCGACCTCTTCAGGCTCAACGGTGCTACGCGCTGGCAGGAGCTCTGGTACCTCAGATTACCTGCCGCGATGCCGTATTTCCTCGGCGGCCTGAAGATCGCCGGCGGCCTGTCGCTAATCGGCGCTGTGGTGGCAGAATTCGTCGCCGGCTCGTCTGGCCAGTCGTCGGGCCTCGCCTCGCGCATCATCGAGGCCGGCTACCGGCTCAACGCGCCGCGCCTCTTCGCCGCGCTCATCCTTATTTCCTTCACGGGCATCGTCATCTTCCTGGTGCTTTCGCTCGTATCGCATCTCATCCTGCGCCGCTGGCACGAGAGCGCGCTCCGGCAGGAGCGGTGATTCCTGTCGATGTCCATGTTTGAGCTTCCGACCGGCCCGTACACGCTTTCTCGAGTGCGCCTGCATGGCTCGCTGACGCCGGGCTTGTCGGCGCCGACCGACACTGGCGGCTTCATTCTAGCCGACCTCGCGGTCGGGGACGGCAGGATCGCCTCCATCGCACCTCACGACCCGTCCGCCACTGCCACTATCGACCTTGCCGGCCGCATCGTGCTGCCCTGTTTCGTGGACTGCCACACCCATATCGACAAGGGCCACATCTGGCCGCGCATGCCCAATCCCGACGGCACCTTCTTGGGCGCGATAACCTCTTCAGGCGACGACCGCGCCCGGCGCTGGAGTGCCGCCGACCTGTCGCGTCGCATGGATTTTTCGTTGCGCACCGCCTACGCCCACGGCACCAAGGCGATGCGCACCCATCTCGACAGCGTGCCGCCGCAGGAAGAGATATCCTGGCCGGTCTTCGAGGAGATGCGCGAGCGCTGGCGCGGCCGCGTCGAGCTGCAGGCCTCATGCCTCACCGGCATAGAGGCCGCGCGCGACAAGGCCTGGTTCTCCGCCCTAGCGAAACGCGTCGCCGCTTCAGGCGGCGTGCTGGGCGCGGTCACCTACATGGTGCCCGACCTCGACGAACTCCTCGACTTCGTCTTTTCGCTGGCGATCGAGCACGGGCTCGACCTCGATTTCCATGCTGACGAGACCGACGACGTTTCTTCGGCCTCCCTTAGGAAGATCGCGGAGGCTGCCCTGTGGAATAATTTCCAGGGAAAAATCCTGGTCGGCCATTGCTGCTCCCTCTCGCGCCAGCTGGATCGCGAAGTGCTCGACACGCTGGACAAGGTTGCCAAGGCTGGCCTCTCGGTCGTCTCGCTGCCTATGTGCAACCTCTACCTCCAGGACCGTCGCCAGGACGCGACGACGCCCCGCAGGCGCGGG
>JAEYXI010000220.1 GCA_023428515.1 Pseudomonadota bacterium
ATGTTGACGTGCGTCTTGCCGTTTTCGAAGGTCGGGAAGATCACGTTGATCGCGTTGCCCCACTCCTTCTCCTTCGGCTCCTTCTCGTTGGTGCGCATCAGGCCGACGTAATAGGTGTTGCCGATCGCGATGTCGCACTCGCCGGCGACGATCGCACCGGCCTGCGGACGGTCGCCGCCATCGGGCTTGCGGCCGAGATTGGCCTTGAGACCCGTCACCCACTCCTCGGTCTTCTCAGGCCCCCAATGGGCGATCGCCGCGGAGATCAGCGCGAGGTTGTAGTCGTGCTGGCCCGAGCGCATGCAGAGCTTGCCCTTCCACTTGGGGTCGGCAAGGTCGGCATAGGTCAGCGCGGTGTCGGTCACGCGGTCCTTCGATGCGTAGACAACGCGGGCGCGCTTGGTCAGGCCGAACCAATGCCCCTCGGGATCACGATATTCGGCCGGGATCTCGGCATTGACGACCTCGTCGGTCAGCGCCTGGGTGATGCCGGCTTCCTTTGCCTTGGTCAGGCGCGAGATGTCGACGGTCATGATGACGTCGACCGGCGAGTTGGTGCCTTCCGCCTGGACGCGTTCCTCGAGACCCTTGTCGAGGAACAGCACTTCCGTCTTGATGCCGGTTTCGGTCGTGAAGGCGTCGAGCACCGGCTTGATCAGGTCGGGCTGGCGGTAGGTGTAGATGTTGACCGTGCCGTCCGCATAAGCGGCTCCGGAAAACAGCGCGGCGAGCGCGAAGGCCGCGACGGAATTCATCTTAACGTTCATGTGTCTCTCTCCTGGCCATCGAGGGTCGGGGGTGTGGCACGTGCTTCATCCCTGGTTCCGGGTCGGAACGCGCTCTCTATCTGAAATCTGACCGTGATCGTCAAGGATAAGCGGTAGAGAAATCAATAGGTTAGAACAGTTCTAAACTGGACAATTAACGACCACTTTCAACGGGATGTCCGTTGGAGGCCATCGGCGGCGCGGCACTCGGTCACAGGAATGTGTTTTCCATCCAGCCAGTTGCCCATGCCCGTGGCGGCGAACTAATCCGCCAGCACCCTTGTCGACGGAAACGCCACTTCGACCAGCGTGCCCTCGCCCGGCGTCGAGTGGATGGAGAATTTCGCGCGGTTGGCTTCCACCATCGCCTTGGTCAGCGGCAGGCCGAGACCGGTGCCGTCGCCGCGCGTGCGCTTCAGCGAGTTGATCTGCTTGAAGGGCTTCAGCGCCTGGTCGATCTCGGCCGGCGTCATGCCGATGCCGGTATCGCGCACCCTCAGCACCACCTCGCCCTGCGCCTCGTAGGCAGTCGAGACGATCACCTGGCCGCCGGCCTGCGTGTAGCGCACGGCGTTGGACAGGATGTTGAGCGCGATCTGGCGCACCGAGCGCAGGTCGGCCACGACATCGGGCAGCCTGGAAGCGAAGCTGGATCGGATGATGACGCGCTCGCGGTTCGCCTGCGGCTGCATCAGTGCCACCGTTTCCGAAAGCGTCTCGTTGAGCGATACCGCCTCGTAGGCCATCTCCTGCTGGCCGGCCTCGATCTTGGAGATGTCCAACAGGTCGTTGACCAGGTCGAGCACGTGATTGCCCGAGCGGTTGATGTCCCGGAGATAGTCGCGGTAGCGGTCGTTGGCGACCGGACCGAATTTCTCGTCCAGCATCAGCTCTGAGAAGCCGATGATCGCGTTGAGCGGCGTGCGGATCTCGTGGCTGACGCGCGCCAGGAACTCGGTCTTGTGCGAGGAGGCGCGCTCCGCGGTGGCGCGCGCCTGCGTCAGTTCCTCCTCGGCGCGCTTCCACTGGGTGATGTCGCGCACCACGGCGCAATAACCGCTGTCGCTGGGCAGCTTGCCGATCGTCATGAAGAGCGGGATGAAGCGACCTTGCGCCTCGCGGCCGATCACCTCGCGACCGTCGTTCAATATGCTCGCCACGCCGTGATCGGTGAGGCCGTTCAGATAATCGCGCGCGGACTTCTGGCTCTCGATTGCGAAGAGCGAGAAGAAGGGCTTGCCCGCGACATCGTCGCTGTCCAGGCCGAACAGCGCCTCGGCCGGCCTGCTGATCGAGCGGATGGTGCCGTCGCGCGCGATCAGCACCACACCGTCGGTCGCCGTGTCGATGATGGTGCGCATCTCGGCGACGCGCGCCTCGAGCTCGGCGATGAGTGGCGACTGACCGGAACCGAAAGCGCCTTCCTTCGCGCGCGACAGCACGAGCACCAGCGCCTTGCCGTTTTCCCAGGGCACCGACTGCAGGAAGGCCTCGACCGGGAATTCCAGGCCCTCGCGCGTCTTCAGCCGCATGCGCCGGTCGGTCTTCCGGCGCGGCTCGTCCTCGGCATCGTCCTCGTATGGGTCGGCAAACAGCCCGCCGATTCCGCCGGCCTGGGCTAGCTCCTCAATCGAGCGATAGCCGGTCAGCGCGAAGAACTCGTCATTGGCGTAATGCAAGCTGTCGCCGGAATGGACGAGCACCGGCACGGGCAGCTTTTCGAGGATCGACAGGCCGGCCTTCTGCTCGGCCGGCGAAGCGGCGGTCTCTCCGGCTGCTTCCGCCCCTGCCGGGACGGAAACCTCGGCTGTGCGCGTCTCTTCGGCCGCGGCTTCGATCTCTTCGGCCTGCCCCGCCTCGGTTTCGACCGGCTCGGTCTGCTGGGGCTCGACGCCGGCCGACTCGACGCCGGGCACTTCGACGTCAGCTTCGGCCGGAGTCCCTTCGACTGTCTCGGCTGCGATCGTCGGCTCTATCTCCTCCTCCGCAGCCGCGGCCTCATCCGAGGCGGGCAAGGCCGGCCGGCTTTCCGCCAGTGCTGCCGCCTCTTCCATCTCGACCAGCGCGACCGATTTCAGCGCCCCTTCTTCGGCCGCATCGTCCCTGCCCCATTCGGCGAAGTCGAGCAGCGACATCCCGGGACGGACCTTGCGTGGCCGAGGGGACGGCTCCGTCGGCTCCTGCGGAGGTTCGGTCACGCGCTGATTGCCGGCTCCAGCTTCAGGCTCCGAAGCCGGACCAGCGGCTTCCGGCCCCTGAGCCTTTTCGGCCGCCGCCGGCTCCGGAACTTCCGCGGCCACACCGCCAGCCGTTTCATCCGTCACGCCGTCGAGCGCCTGCAGCGCGGCGATGTCTTCCGCCTCGACAACGGTCTCGTCGGGCCATTCGACGGGGTCAGTGGCCGCCGGTTCGGTCTGCCCGGCCTCGGCGGCCGGATCAGCAGCCTCGGCCTTGTCCCGCTCCTTCTCCGCCCCTGCAGACGCCGGCTCGGGCTCGCTCCCCTTTGCTTCCGGCGTCGTCGCGCCGCTTTCCTTCTTCAGCCGCTCGCCGATCTGCTGGAAGGCGATGCGCTCGCCGGTGGACAGGCTCCGCTCGGCGCCGTTGCCATTGGGACCGCGGTCGTTCGCCGGCTGCCTGTGCTCGGCCAGGCGGATGATCTTGTCGGAGAAACGGCGGTCGGGCGCGGAAGTCACGGTCAGCGCCGGCTTCTCACCCTGGAACGGATCGGCAGGAGTCTCGGCGGCCGGCTCTTCCTCAGGCTTAGCTTCTGCAGGATCAGCTTTGGGTCCTTCGGCGGCCGCGGATTCCGTCGCTCGGTCAGGCTCGGCCTGCGGCTCCTCCGGCTCGATCGCCACCTCCGGCAGCCGGACCAGCACCAGCCCTATGCCTTCGGGGTCGGCGACCGCGTCGCCGGTGCGGGCGACGCCGAAGCCGCGAAAGCCTTCGAAATTACGATTGCGGTCGTAGACCGGCAGCGCGGCGAGATCGACCGGTATCTTGCGATCGGTGCCGGCGACCGGCCAGCCGACCGAACGCCCCGACCAAGTATCGCGGCGCGCCAGCAGCCCGGCGATCTCGCCGGTCGGATCGAGGCCGAAGGTGTTCGCCACGTCCTGGAACCGCCGCCCGACAATATCGGCAGCAAGTTCGCCAACGGCGAGTGCGAACTCGGGCGATATCTGACTGAATTTCCCGTCGGCATCGGTGCGCCAGACGAAACGCACCAGCCCGGTTGGGCGCTGCACCGGCGCCGACCCCGAGGAGGTTGGCTGCCCTGTCGCCGGTTCCTGCTCTCCGGCGACCCGCCCTGTTGTTTCGAGCTCGGCAGTCCGTGCCTCGGTAGCCTCCGACTCGGTGATCGTGTCCGCGGCGGCGGCGTTCGCGAAAGCCGCGCGCGCTGCCGCCGGCGGCTCGATCTCAACCGGTGTTTCGACCATCGTTTCCGGCTCGTCCGCCGCTTGGTCTTCGGAACCGTCCGTGCTGCCCAGATACCAGATTTCGCGAGCCGGCTGCTGCCCGGCAGGGGCCGTCTCCGTGGCGACCTCAGGCGACGTTTCCGCGACGTCCTCGGGTTCGGCCGCAAAATTCTCGTCGATCGCGACGAGGAGGTTGCGCTTGTCGGTCAGCCGCGCCAGACCGACGGGCAGCACGCCGCGCCGGCCCTGCAGCATGCGCTTGACGATCGGCCGCCGCTCGTCCGCCTCGCGAGCCATGGCTGCCAGCGCCTCCTGCGCGAGGCCGAGCCTCGCAAAGCCCGGACCGGCCGCCTCGATCGCCCCTTCCGCGTCAACGAAAGCCAGGAAATGCCCGGCCGCTCCGAAGCCGCCGATCGCGCGGCCGGCATCTTCCTCTCCTGCACCGGCGATCGCTGCCGGCTGCGCGAGCAGGATCGCCTCCTCGCCGTCGGGCAGCAT
>JAEYXI010000221.1 GCA_023428515.1 Pseudomonadota bacterium
GCGTGCCCCATCTGACAAATCCTGATCCGTCGATCGAATACGACTATGTGGTGATCGGCGCGGGTTCCGCCGGCTGCATCCTGGCGAACCGCCTTTCGGCCGATCCGAAGAGCCGTGTTCTCGTCCTCGAGGCGGGCGGGCGCGACAACTGGGTGTGGTTCCACATTCCCGCCGGCTATCTCTTCGCCATCGGCAATCCGCGCGCCGACTGGTGTTTTCGTACCGAGGCGGAGCCCGGTCTCAACGGCCGCAGCCTCGCGTATCCGCGCGGCAAGGTGATCGGCGGTTCCTCGGCGATCAACGCGATGATCTACATGCGCGGCCAGGCTGGCGACTATGACCACTGGCGTCAGCTCGGCCTCACCGGCTGGGGGTGGGACGACGTGCTGCCCTTCTTCAAGAAGCACGAGGACCATTTCCTCGGCGCGAGCGACGCGCATTCCGTCGGCGGCGAGTGGCGGATCGAGCCGCCGCGCGTGAAATGGGAGATACTGGAAGCCTATCGCGAGGCGGCCGCCCAGAGCGGAATCCCTCCGATCGACGACTTCAACTGCGGCGACAATGCCGGCTCCTGTTACTTCCACGTCAACCAGCGGCGCGGGTTGCGCTGGTCCTCCGCGACCGCCTTCCTGAAGCCGGTGCTGTCGCGGCCGAACCTGCATCTTCTCACCGGATGCCATGTCGAGAAGCTGACCTTTGACGGGGGCAAAGCGAGCGGCGTTACCTTCCAGCACAACGGTGTGGCTCATACTGTAAAATGTCGAGGAGAAATCATCCTCTCATCGGGCTCGATCGGTTCGGTGGAGATATTGCAGCGCTCCGGCATTGGCCCGGGTGATGTCGTGCAACAGGCGGGCGTTGAGGTGCTGCGCGACATGCAAGGTGTGGGCGCCAATCTTCAGGATCATTTGCAGCTTCGCATCATCTACCGGCTCTCCAACGCCCGCACGATGAACGAGACGTACCACTCGCTCGTCCGGCGCGGGTGGATGGGTGTGGAATATGCGCTGTTCCGGCGCGGGCCGCTGACCATGGCGCCCTCGCAGCTCGGCGTCTTCGTGCGCTCCGAGCCCGAGCGCGAGCGGGCGAACCTGCAGTTCCACATCCAGCCGCTGTCGCTCGACAAGTTCGGCGATCCGCTGCACCGGTTTCCGGGCCTCACCACCAGCGTCTGCAACCTGCAGCCGGAAAGCCGGGGCGTGGTCCGCATCCGCTCGGCGGATTTTCGCGACAAGCCGTTCATCGCGCCGAACTATCTTTCGACGGAGGAGGATCGGCGCGTCGCGGCGCGGTCGATCCGCATCGCCCGAACAATCGCCAAGGCGCCGGCGCTCGAGCGCTACAGGCCGGTGGAACTCCTGCCCGGTCCTGCCGTGCCGGACGACGACGAGGCGCTGGCGAAAGCGGCCGGCGACATCGGCACGACGATCTTCCATCCGGTCGGCACCGCGAAGATGGGACTGGCGAGCGATCCTGGCGCCGTTGTCGACGAGCGTCTCAGGGTGTTCGGGCTCGGTGGCCTGCGTGTGGTCGATGCGTCAGTGATGCCGACGATCACCTCAGGCAACACGAACTCGCCGACCATCATGATCGCCGAGAAGGGCGCGTCGATGATCCTGGAAGACGCGCGTCAGTCCTGATCGTTCAGGACGCGACCTTCTGCTGGCGCTCGGGCGCCGGCAGGAGTACGTTGCCCCGACCGGCGCGCAACAGTGAGCTGTCGAGCGCGTGCGGAATGAACTCCTTGTGCATCTTCGCGACGTCGAGCAGCCTGTCGAGATCGATGCCCGTCTCGATGCCCATGCCGTGCAGCATGTTCACCATGTCCTCGGTCGCGATGTTGCCGGTGGCGCCCGGCGCGTAGGGGCAGCCGCCGAGCCCGGCAACGCCTCCGTCGAAGCGGCTGACGCCGGCTTCCAGCGCGGCGAGCGTGTTCGCCAGCGCCATGTCGCGGGTATTGTGGAGGTGCATGTTGAACGTCACCTCCGGGTATTTCGCCACCATGTGCAAAACGACGTCGTAGACCAGCCGCGGATTGGCGACGCCGATCGTATCGGCGATCGAGACGTTGCGAATGCCAAGCTCCACGTAGCGGCCGGCGATGCGATCAAGCTGGTCCAGTCCCACCTGTCCTTCGAAGGGGCAGCCCAGCGCGCAGATCATGCTGCCGTAGATCGTGAAGCCTTCTTCCGTGGCCAGCCTGGTCATGCCGGCGATCTCTTCGAGCGTCTCGTCGATTGAACGGTTGCCGTTGGCACGGTTGTGCGATTCTGTCACCGACAGCATGAAGGAAACGCTGTCGATGCGATCGCGGAAGCGCCGTGCCCGCTCCAGCCCACGCATGTTCGGCACCAGCGCGCGGTAGCTGACATCGGGCACGATGTCGATGCCCGCGACCACATCCTCCGCGTCCACGAATTGCGGGATGGCCTTGGGATGGACGAAGGAGGTCACCTGGATCGCCGGCAGGCCGATGCGCGACAGCGCGTTGATGACCCTGATCTTGGTCTCGGTCGGGACGAACTGTTTTTCGGACTGGAAGCCGTCGCGCGGACCGACCTCCATGATGTGGACCTTCTTGATCTTGTCAGTCGCAAGCATCGCCACAACTCCCGGCACGTCGTCTGTTCCGGTCATATGGTGTCGAACGCGGCGATGCAAAGATATGTCGCGCGAGAGCGGCCCAGCCCCGCGCTAGACCGTGGCGCGCTCGCCGGTCTCGGATGAACGCAACATGGCAGCGCTCAGGCGATGCACCTTCAGCGCCTCGCGACCGGTAACGGCCGGATTGCGATTATTCTCGATCGCATCGAGAAAGTCTTCGATCACGGCGCAGTGGTGCTGGTGCGGAAAGGCCATCGGATCGGCGCCCGCGCCGCCGCCAAGCGCGCCGTCGTCGGCGATCTCTTCCGTGCCGTCGTGAAAATGGGCGATCATTTTCGCACCTTCGATCCGCGCCATGCCCTTCGTGCCGATGACATCAACCGCGTCGGGAATGCCGGGGTAGGCCGCGGTGGTGGCGCTGATCGCGCCGATGCCGCCATTTTCGAATTTCGTCGCGGCAAAAGCCAGGTCTTCCGTCTCCATCCTGTGCACCGGGCTGGTGACGGCATAGCCGGTCACCTCGACCGGCAAGCCTGCAAGCGAGATCATCAGATCGAGCGTGTGGATCGCCTGGGTGAGCAGCACGCCGCCGCCATCGCGCGCCTTGGTGCCGCGTCCCGGCTGGTCGTAATAGCTCTGCGGACGCCAATTGTAGAGCCGCGCCGAGGCGCTGACGATATCGCCGAGACGGCCATCGCGGATGATGCCCGAGAGCGCCACGCTGATCGGGCGGAAACGATGCTGCAGGACGACGCCGAGCTTTACGCCGGCTTTCTCTGCGGTGGCGACGAGTTCTTCGGCACGTTCCAGGCTGATCTCCAGCGGTTTTTCCAGAAGCACGTGCTTGCCGGCGACGGCAGCCTGCCGGACGAGGTCGAGATGCGTGTTGGGCGGGGTGAGCAGCAGCACGGCATCGATGGAAGGATCGGAGAAAATTGCGTCTGCCCTGTCGACTGCCGGAAAGCCGTGTGCCTCTGCAAAAGCCCGCCGGCGTTCGGCACTTGGACTAAAGGCTGCCTTGACCTCGACGCGTTCCTTCAGATCCTGAAGGCTCCTTGCGTGAGGCCCCGAGGCCATGCCAAGCCCGATAATGCCGATCTTCTTCATGCGATGGTTCCTCCGAAGGCCGGCACGATAGCTTCCCGAAAGTCATCATACAACCTTGTGATTTTTGTATGTTGACATCTCTTAGGGCTCGCTCATACGGTGCGCGTCCCAGACAGGGAGGATGCCTGGAACGATGGGCGCATTGATCGCCGACGATCTTCTGTTTCCGGCCGACACAGGCTCGCGGGAAGTCGCGCGAGCGCTTTACGCAGCGGTCAAGAGCCTGCCGATCATAAGCCCGCACGGCCACACCGATCCCCGCTGGTATGCGCTCGACGAGGCCTTTCCCGATCCGGCGCAACTGCTGATCGTGCCTGACCACTACATTTTCCGCATGCTGTTCAGCCAAGGCATCCGGCTGGAGGATCTCGGCGTACCTGTTCTCGACGGTTCGCCGGTCGAGACGGATGGGCGGACGATCTGGAGGCGCTTCGCCGAGAACTATCATCTCTTTCGCGGCACGCCGACGCGGCTCTGGTTCGACTACACGCTGGAGGATCTCTTCGGCATCGAGGAGCCGCTGTCATCAGCGACAGCCGACGCGCATTACGACAGGATTGCGGCGCTGCTTGCGACTGACGAATATCGTCCGCGCGCTCTGTTCAAGCGCTTCAACATCGAGGCGATCGCCACGACGGAGAGCGCGCTCGACGACCTGAAATGGCACCGGATGATCCGCGAGAGCGGCTGGGACGGCCGGGTCGTCACCGCCTACCGGCCGGACGCGACAGTCGATCCGGATTTCGAGGGTTTTGCCGCCAATCTCGACAGGCTCGGCGAGATCACCGACTCGGACACCGGTACCTGGACCGGCTATCTCGACGCTCATCGCAAGCGCCGCGCCTATTTCAAGGAGTTCGGCGCGACGTCGTCGGATCATGGCCATCCTACGGCCGAGACCGCGAATCTTTCCGACGCCGCTGCGGAAGAGCTGTTCAACCGCATCCGGCACGGCTCTGATGACGAGCGCGAGCGGCGGCTGTTCCGCGCGCAGATGCTGACCGAGATGGCGAAGATGAGCCTCGACGACGGCCTTGTCCTGCAGATCCATCCAGGCTCCTTCCGCAACCATTCGCCGGCGATGATGCAGAAATTCGGCCGCGACAAGGGTTTCGACATACCGACCCGCACCGACTACGTCGCGGCGCTGAAGCCGCTGCTCGATGCGGTCGGCACCGAGCCGAACCTTTCAGTCATAGTATTCACGCTCGACGAGACGAGCTATGCGCGGGAACTCGCGCCGCTCGCCGGCGTCTATCCGGCGCTGAAGCTCGGCCCGGCCTGGTGGTTCCACGACAGCCCTGAGGGCATGCGCCGTTTCCGCGAGATGACGACGGAGACAGCCGGCTTCTACAACAC
>JAEYXI010000232.1 GCA_023428515.1 Pseudomonadota bacterium
CTTCCCCAGACCGTGCTCGCCGGCGCCAACCAGCGCCGCGGAACGCTCTCCGGCGCCCGCAGCGACCGGACGACCGCCGCATCGGCCGAGATGCTCCCGCGCACGCCCGGCTCCAGCCACAACCGCCGCATCTGCTGCAGGCTGCGCACCAGGCTGTGCACGGCAATGGCGGTCGCGTGGACGCCGGCCGGATCGTCGCCGACGGCCTGGGAAAGCACCCGTCTCGACCTTCCCACCGCGCCGGTGACGGCCCACCACAGCGCTCGCAGCGGGTTCATGTTCCTCGGCGCCGCCTCCAGCACGCAGGCCGCCCGCCACGTTCCGTCACTGGCGTCGTAGCGATCGGCGAAGAGGCGCCCGACCGTCTCCTGGACGAGCGGGCCTACCGCGCTTTCCGGCCGCTCGCCGCGCACATAGGCGGCCAGCTCCGCGACATGATCGGAGGCGATGGAACCTTGCGAAACCAGCGCCCCGAGCCGGCTCTGCAGCGCAGCCTGCCGTTCGGCGCGGCCGGGATGGTTGCGAGGAGACACGGATGGCAGCGGCGCGGTCGGCGTCCTGAGGCTGCGTCGGATGCGCCCGGCGATCCAGCGGTTGATCAGCGGCCCGCCGCCGTTGAAATCACGGTCGAGGCCGGCGTCTGCGGAAGCTGCGGCAATCATGGCCGGATCGTCGATCCTGACGAGGTCGACTAACCCGGGAATGCGCAGCCGGCGGGTCATCTCGCCCGCCCCCTGTGCCACGGGAAGAACACGTTGCGCACATCGGCGAAATGCACAGCCAGTTCAGGGAAATGCCGTTCGAGAACGGTCCTGAAGTTGTTGTCGCGGATCCAGTCGAAGCCGGCGCGCGTATAGACTTCCGGACGGAAATCCTCGCAGAAGAAGCGGTCGCTCTTCAGCCGGCGAGACGCAAGCAGGATGAAGATGCGGAACGCCGTGTCCGAGAAGCCGAAGCCTGTTGGCGTACCGTTGCGGCTCGACTTGCTTTCCGCCAGCGTGCCGACCAGAAGGTCGACCTTCTCGACCTCGCCATAGACTTCGCGAAGCTGCGCCTGCCATTCCTTGTCGTCGGTCAGTTCCTCGAAGCTCTTCGGCACGAACATGCCGAGATGCCGCCGGAACGTGCAGTAGCGCGGCACGCCGCGCTCGCGGTCGCGCAATATGTCGGTGGCGGCGAGGTCGATGAAGACCGACGCATCCTCCGCATGCTCGGGCTGCTTGAGCGGGGCCTCCGGCATCTTGCGCAGCCCGTTTGGAAAATTGTGCAGCACCAGCGCGCCCGGATTGCTGGTCGCGAAGGAATAGAGCGCGTCCTCGAACGGCAGCTTGGCGTAGATCTCGGTCCGTACCTTGCCGCGCGTCACGCCGAAGAAATCGGTGCGCAGCACCTCCTCGTCCGTCTCGTGCCGGCGCAGGGAGAACTCGTCCGGGATCAGGCTGTGCATGCGATAGACGGCGGTGAACTCCTCGGTGATCGCATAAGGCGCTCCGTGGTGGTCGGCCGGCGAACCCGGAATACCCGACAGAACCTCGCCCTCGCCCAACCGGCCATAGGCGCGGCCATAATGCTCGCCGAGCAGGCCCCACCAGTTGCCGCGCATCGCGAGGCGGCCTGCCGGTGAATTCATCAACGCCGGCGTCCACTCGGTTGTATGAATCTTTGCCAGCAGTGCCGCGTTGACGAGACGCGCCTTCTGGAAGAGCCATTCCCCGTCAGCCCCGGGGAAATCGATGCGCAGCCTGTCGACGATCGAATTGTGCTCTCGCGCGAAGATCGTGTGCATCAGCGACAGGCCGAGCCACCAGTTGCCGTTCACGCCGGCGAGCTCCTGGCCGGGCGTCTTGTGCCCCTGGTGCAGCGGCAGCAGCCCGTTGGGCAGCACCGCCACCTTGCCGTCAGCGAGCAGCGCGCCGGTTTCCGGATCGCTGCGCACCTGCAGTTGGCGCGCGGCAAACGACCCGTAGATTTGCGAGGCGTCCCACCAATGGGTCTCCTTGTTGACATAGGCGGCGGGGCGCCCGTCGTCGCCCGGACGCCGCGCGTCCGGCATCGTCTTCAGAATCGACATCCGCTTGTCGGGCCAGTCGTCGCCTTCCGGAACGGGAAACTCGTGCTTAACCGCAGGGTCGTTGTCGCCATGGCTCAGCCAGTCGTGCACCATGAACTGCAGCCAGGCCGGCGCCAGCAGGTTGAGGTGCGGCACCGGCACGAACTCCTTCCGCTGCAGCAGCTTGACGCTGACCAGGCGCGGATTGGGATCGAAAAGGCCGGGTTCCTCCTCACCGAAACTTTCGGGTATCGGCACGTTACGGCCGAAGCGACTGCCGGCCATGCCCATCCACGGCTTGCCCAGATCATTGTAGCTGCCGTCGATGGTTCGCTGGTTGCGGACATCCACCGAAGGCTCCGGTGTCACCGGCTGCGGGTTCGTTTCCGTGTCGAACAGGTTGCGCCCGCGCATGTTGACGCGCAGCCCGACCAGCGTCGGCATCGCCACCAGGAACGGCCAACGGTGCCACGGTCGCCGTCTACTCGCTAGGTCCGCAAAACGTCCGAGTAGGCGATCCAATATTGAGCCTGACATCTGTTCCCTCGCAAACAGATTTCGGCTGGCATGATATCAATTCCGTTGCCCCAGTATAGGCTAAAAAAATGCTCTTTATTTGCAGACAAAGAAAATGCTCCCGCGCCCGGAAACAGCCTTCTCGAGAAAAATGTCTTTAAAATCTATAGATTGCAGTGAAGCCGTTGTTTTTTCAGTAAAAGCGTGGCGCGAGTAACCGGTATATTTTCTGTATCAAGAGTTTTCTAAATTGCCGCTCTTGGGAGCACTCGCGCTTCGCTGTATGCACCTGCGCAAGCGTGTGTCGGGAACTTGGCTTCGGCGCCCGCACACTTGTCCCGCCAGACCTTCCGAGTCAGATACCCGACCCGTAGAGTTCTTCCGCGTCTTCGCCTGCCCATGGCGCCGGCAGACCGGCTTGTGCATCGAGATTGGCGGTCGGCAGCGGCATCCAGCACTTCAGTTCGGGGTCCGCATAGCCGACGATCTGTCCCGGATGCGAATCCGCTGCTCGCCAGCCCTCGATCCCGAATTGATCGGCCCGCGCCCAATAGGCGACATCGACCTCGGCCGGCCCTTGCTCGGAGGGGTGTACGGTCACCAGGATTCTGCTGCCGTCCTTGGGCGCGCTCGACATGTGACGCCAGCCGGAATCGTTCACTGCCACTCTCCGTTTATCGTCGGGGACGACATAATATTTTCGCGCCCCGCGCCAAGGCAACCTTCCCAGCCAATCATGGTATTGAGACAG
>JAEYXI010000235.1 GCA_023428515.1 Pseudomonadota bacterium
GTCGAGAACTGGCCGAGGTTTGCCTGCTGAACGTCGGTCGACAGGGTGTAGTCGAGGAATTTGGCGGCAAGGTCCGGGTTCTGGCTTTTCGTGCTGACGTAGTAATATTCGGCGAAGCCGTAGAGACGGTCGGTTCCCGTCGGGAACGGGAAGATGGCATAATCGTCGAGATTGGCGTTGTTCGAGGTCAGCGTGCCGACCAGCCAATCGCCTTCCAGCATCATAGCCGCGCGCCCGGCCATGAACAGGTTGAATGCCTGGTTGTTGTCGATGCCCATGAAGGGCGTCAGCATGTAGTTCTTCGCCCACTTGTCCATCTCGGCGAAGGACTCGGTGGCGCAGGCTTCCTCGGTCCACTTGAGCTCCATCTTCATGAGCTTGTCGTGTTTCTCGACGCCGCACTTGGTCTCGAGGATCACGTCCATCAGGCGCATGACGTGCCAGTTCACCTTGCCGCCGAAGGCGATGGCAGGGATACCGGCCGCCTTCAGCTTCTCGGCGGCGGCGAGCAATTCGTCATAGGTCTTCGGCTCTTCGGTAATGCCGGCCTTCTCGAAGGCAGCCTTGCTGTAATAAAGGGCCTCGCCCTTAAACGTGTAAGGGACGCCATGCTTGCCGCCGGGATAGAGGTCGGCGAAGGAAGCGGCCGACGGAACGAGTTCGTCCGCCCACTTGTATTCGGTGTAATATTTGTCGAGCGGCAGGCTGAGGCCGGCCTTCACATACTCGCCGCCGAGGCCGAGACCGGCCCAACTGAAGAAGATGTCGGGACCCTTGTCGGAGCCTGCTGCGACACGCAGTGCAGTCTTGTGGTCATCGACGCCGCGCGTGACGATCGTTACCTTGGAACCGGGATTTGCAGCTTCGAAGTCGCTGGCGATCTTGTTCATCGCCTCATTGGCCTGCTGGTTGCTGAAGTTCAACGTCCAGACGGTGATCTCCTGGGCCGATGCAACGCCAAGCATCGCGCCTCCCGACAGCAGAAATGCCGTTGCAGCGGACAGAATTCTCCTGATGGTGGCCATACATTCCTCCCGTGTCTGACCTGTCCGGACACATGAACCGGACCCTCCACCGTCAGTCCCACATTGGTCGTTACCTTGTCAACTGGTATGATGAGATAACGTCAGTCGGATTTCCATCGCGAATTGCGCAGAAGTAGTTATCGAGGCCGATCTGACCGCCTTTCATGGCCACCTCCAGCCCGTTCACCTCCTTCAACCGCGAATGCGCGACACAGAGCGGCGAACCCGGAGACTGAGGAAGCGGCATGCGCACCGTGAGCGCATCGACGCCGAGCTGGCCAAGCGCATGGCTGGACGTGTCCCCACCCGCCACGACCGCGCGTTTCAGCCCCGCCCGTGCGACCAGTTGCCCGAGGATTTCGCCCAGCCGGCGTCCGAGCCTGTGGCGCGCGCCCGGGTCGGCATCGATTTCTGCGCCCCGATCGGCGCCTGGCCCGAGCGCGGTGAAGAGAATGACACTGTGCCCCCCGGACAGGACGGATAGTCCGTTGCGCACGGCCTCCTCGACGTAGCCTTCCGACTCCGCTCGCGAAAGGCGCAGCGGGTCCAGTGCGATGCCTTCGAAGCCATGGTCGCGAGCGAAGCGTATCTGGGCCTCGGTCGTCGGCGAAACGCTGCCCGAAACGACTGCGATCTGCTCGACGGGAGGCAGCGCCGGAAAGGATGCCTTGCCGATTGACCCTTGCTCGGCCCATGCCGGCAACAGCGCATATTCGACCCCTGATGACCCGCAGCAGAATGGCCCGTTTCGTTCTGCCAACCGCCAGAGTTGTTTGCCCGCAAGGCGCTGCGTCTCGTAATCGGCGACATCGAGAAGCACGATGCCTTCCTCGGCAGCGCGGTCGACGCGCTGGTCGCTGTCGGCTGCACGGAGAGCGGCAAGGTCGACCAGAGAAGAAGGTAAGGACGTTTGCCTGGAAAGGTGGACAAGCAGGTCGGCCTCATCCATCGGCGTGACGGGATGCCGGCTCATCACGGGATGGCGGTCGATGCGGAAAGTCTCGCCCCTGTATGCCGCGAACAGATTGCCGAAGGCTGTGTAGCGCTTCAGCTGCGGCGCACCGACCAACAGCGGCACCGCGCGCTGATCGAACACCTTGCGGCCGATCTCGATCGCCCGCCCGATATTGCCGATCGACGGGCTGGAATCGAAAGTCGAGCAGACCTTGTAGTGACAGACGTCAGCCCCGAGCGCCTTCAGCCATTCGAAGGCGGCAGGCAGGTTCGCGTCCATCCATTCGGGCGTCTCGCTTCGGCTCGTGCCCGCCAGGCCGACCGCACGGCAGTCGGCAAACCGCGAGAGAAGCTCGCCGTCCGGGACACGGAGGAAAAGCACGGTTGGGACGCCACCCGACGACAATGCCTCCATGACGTCGGTGGAGCCGGTGAGGTCGTCACCATAGTAGCTGAGCAGAAGCTGCTTCATGCCGCTCTATCCTCGGTCTCCGCTTATAATTCTGGTCAGGCGGCGTTGGGATTGCCGCCAAACTTCTTCAGCGACTGGTCGAGTTCCGAATGGGTGCGGGCATAGGTTTCGAGGTCGATACCCTCCACCGTCGCCTGCCAGGCCTGCTGCACGGCGCGCACGCCTGCGGCCGGCCCGCCCGGGTGACTGACGATGCCGCCGCCGCAAAGATACATGAGAGCGACGGTGCGTCCCGTGCGCCTGTAAGTCTCGGGCGCCTGCCCGCCCCACTGTCCCGAGCAGACCACGGGCAGTGCGCAGTCGGCTGGCTCGAAGATCGGCGTGGTGACCGCCTTGAAAGATTCGACGAAGGAATCGTCGGGCTCCCAGTATTTCGCGCCTATGCCGTTGATCTGGAACTGGTCGACGCCGAGCAGCCGCCAGAATTGCTGCCAGACCTTGAACGACATGCCGAGCCCCGGATGACGTGTCAGGATGTCCCAGCCATTGCGATGGGCGTGGATGACGAGGCTGGAGCGCTTGCGCAGGAAGGCGAGGCCGCCCATGCCGACCGAATTGATGTTCACGACCGCCGCGTTTCCGCCGGCCTCGGCGACCAGATCATGGTTGCGCATCATCTCGTCGGGATCGGCATGCGAGATGCCGAAGGCGTACATCGGTTTGCGGCCAGTCTTCTGCTCGCGTTCCAGAACGAGCGGCATGATCGCCTTGACGCGCTCGGCGAGCGGCGAATAGGCGGGACTCATCAGCTTCTCGTCGTCCTTGATGAAATCGACGCCGGCATCGATCAGTTCGCCAACCATCTCGGCGGTTTCGTGCGGCCGAAGACCAAGCGCCGGCTTGACGATGCTGCCGATGATCGGGCGGCCCTCCACGCCGGCCAGTCTGAGGCTGCCCGGCGTGCCGAATTGCGGGCCTGGATACGCACCGCGAAACTCTTCCGGCAGCTTCATGTCGATCACACGGATGCCGGTCAGCCCCTTGATCGAAAACGTCCCGCCGATCGCGATCGTCATCAGCGCGGATAGATCCGTGCCGACGGCCTCGATCGGGAAGCCGATCTCGGCTTCAGCACGGTTGAACACCTTGCCTGGCACATCGGGCAACGAGGGGATGGCCGTCGGCTCAAGCTGGCGCAAGGCGAGCACCCGGGCCGCGACACGTGCCTTGAGTTCAGGCGTTTCGCCGGGAAGTGCGACGAACGTGCCTGTGGACTGATCGCTAGCGATCTTGGCAGCCAGCGCCTCGGTGCTGCCTGGCGTTTCGATCAGATAGGTGAGGACGATCATCGCTGTTGCTGTACAAGCTTCCCCTGGGAAGCGAACTGGTATAATGAGTATCCCTGTATTGCAAGCGTGCTCAGCGGCCAGCGATCTTTGAAAGGCGCAAAGGCTGCAATATTGTGCGGTTGCGCGAGGGCATGCCCATGGAACATTCAGAACCGATCGTCCGCCGTAAACTGTCAGATGAGGTTTTTGCCCGCCTCAAGCGCTTGATAACAAGCGGAGAATTGAATCCCGGCGACGAGATGCCCTCCGAGCGGGAACTGATGGAGCGATTCGGCGTCGGCCGGCCGGCGATTCGCGAGGCGATGCAGGCGCTCGCCAATATGGGACTTGTCGCGATCTCGCACGGCGAGCGCGCGAAGGTCCTGAAGCTGACTGCGCAATCCATCCTCAGGCAGGTCGATGGCGCAGCAAAGATCATGCTGTCCTCCTCGAAGGACTCGCTGGAGCACCTGAAGAGTGCGCGCATCTTCTTCGAGCGCGGCATGGTGCGCGAGGCGGCGGAGAAAGCGACAGAGGACGACATCGACGCCTTGCGGTCTATCCTCGAGCGCCAGCACGGACTGCTCGGAAATGCCGATGGCTTCATCGATGCCGACATGGAGTTCCACGCGCAGATCGCATCCATATCGGGCAACCCGATCTACGCCGCAGTAAGCACGGCAATGCTGGGATGGCTCAAGGAGTATCACACCGAGATGCTGATCTGGACCGGCAAGGAGAAATACACGCTCGCCGAACACGAGAAGATCATCGAGCGCATCGCCGCCCACGATCCCGACGGCGCCGAGCGCGAGATGGTGAAGCATCTGGAACGCTCGCGGGCGCTTTACGTCGTAGCCCAAGACCACGCCTCGTAGACCGGCGGCGGCCCAAACCGGTCAGCCGATCTTCACAACGGCATAAGGCGACAGCTCAAGTCCGCCTCGATCCAGGTGGACCGTGCGCCAACCTTCCGCACTGCCGATCGACGCGTCGTCCAGGACGGCGATCTCATCCCCCTGCCCCGCGAGCCCGGCCAGATCCATATCGAGTGGGCGCGGCGTGAGATTGGCGAGAAGTGCCGCAACACTGCCGTCAGGCTTGCGGGCAGCGACGGCCGCCAGCCTGGCT
>JAEYXI010000288.1 GCA_023428515.1 Pseudomonadota bacterium
CCCAGCCGCCGCTTTTCCGCATCGCCTCGAAGCCTTCCGTTTCGACCGGCGTGTGGCTGACCACTTTCAGGAGCTGCTTGTGCGACCAGACGTCGTGCTCCAACGGGGCGATGTTGAGGTCGCCGACCAGGATCGAACCGGACATATCGTCGAAATCGGCGCGCACCGCATTCATTTCCGAAACGAAACCGAGCTTGTGCTTGAACTTCGGATTGATCTCCGGATCGGGCTCGTCGCCGCCGGCCGGGACGTAGAAATTGTGGACGAGGATCGAGCGGCCGCCTGCCTGGACACGGACCGAAAGATGCCGGCAGTCGGCGATTTCGCAGAACCGGCGGCGCTCGACCACTTCGATCGGACGGCGCGAGACGGTGGCGACGCCGTGGTAGCCTTTCTGGCCGTGGATCTCGACATGGCGGTAGCCGATCGCGTGAAACCGGTCGAACGGAAACAGGTCGTCCGGGCACTTCGTCTCCTGCAGGCAGAGCACGTCGGGCGCGCGCTCGAGCAGCAGGCGCTCGACGATCGGCATGCGCAGTCGCACCGAGTTGATGTTCCAGGTCGCTACAGAGAAAGGCATGGCAGGTCCGGCAGGGGGAATCGAAGGCCGGAACTTACAGCCACAGCCGGAAACGACAAGGCCGCGCGGAGTGCGGGGCCTTGTCTAAGCTGTTAGCGTGGACTGATCAGCGGTTGCTGTTCCGCGCGCCGGGCTTGTTGAGCTTGTAGTTGCGCTTGTAGTCGATCGCGAACAGATCCTGGTCGATCTTCACGCCCTGCTTGACGTTGAAGATCATCACCGTCGTGTCCTTGCCCTGCGGGTCGGTGATCGTCCACTGCCTGAGGTCGTAGGATTTCGGGTCGAACATCATGGTGATGGTCGAATTGCCGAAGACCTGGCGATCGGAGAGCTGGATCGTGGTGAGGTCGGCCTCTTCCTTGACGCTCTTCACCGTCCTGCCGGAGAGATCGATGCGCTTGTCGAGCAGGAGCTTCAACGGCGTCTTCGACAGCGGATAGAGGTCCATCGTGTTCAGCTTGGTGTTATCGATGACGACGGACTTGCCGTCGGAGATGACGCGGTAGCCGGACGGCGGCTCGTAATTGAAGCGGATCTTGCCGGGGCGCTGGATGTAGAACTTGCCGCCGGTCTGCTCGCCGCGCGGGCCGAACTGCACGAACTCGCCGCTCATGGTGGAGACGCTGGAGAAATGGTCGGCGATCTTCTGCGCGGTGTCGGACGCAGCGCTTGCCGGTGTCGCGAGGTTGACGCCGGGGACGGCGGCGAGCGCCGCTGCTGCGGCGAGGCCAAGCAGGGCGCGGCGGGCGAGATTGAATTTGTTGGTCGGGAAAAGGGTTTTCATGGCGGTGGCCTTCGTCATGGTCGTACCGATTTGGTCACATCGATTGGGTAGTCGATTCGATCGATAGGCAGGCAGTGGGGCCTAAGTTTGACGATCCGGGATGCCCTAAAACCCCGTACAAAGGGCGAAGTTCCCGAAATCCCGGGACCATCGCCGATTATATCAGCTAGAGCTTGTCTTCCTCCGTCGGAACGAGGATCTCGCGCTTTCCTGCGTGATTTGCCGGGCCGACGATGCCTTCCTTCTCCATCTTCTCGATGATCGAGGCGGCGCGGTTGTAACCGATGCCGAGGCGCCTCTGTATATAGCTGGTGGACGCCTTGCCGTCGCGCAAGACCACGGCGACCGCCTGGTCGTAGGGATCGTCCGAATCGTCAAAGACGCCCGATACGCCGCCACCGCCCTTGCCGGAGGGCTCGTCGCCGTCCTCGTCGTCGTCCTCGGTGATGGCGTCGAGATATTCGGGCACGCCCTGGAGCTTGAGATGGGCGACGACCTTCTCGACCTCGTCGTCGGAGACGAAGGGGCCGTGGACGCGCTGGATGCGGCCGCCGCCGGCCATGTAGAGCATGTCGCCCATGCCAAGCAGCTGCTCTGCGCCCTGCTCGCCCAAAATGGTGCGGCTGTCGATCTTGGAGGTGACCTGGAAGGACATGCGGGTCGGGAAGTTCGCCTTGATCGTGCCGGTGATGACGTCGACCGAAGGACGCTGCGTCGCCATGATGACGTGGATGCCGGCGGCACGCGCCATCTGGGCGAGGCGCTGCACAGCGCCCTCGATGTCCTTGCCTGCGACCATCATCAGGTCGGCCATCTCGTCGATGATGACGACGATGTAGGGCATGACTTCGAGGTCGAGATCCTCGGTCTCGTAGATCGCCTCGCCGGTCTGGCGGTCGAATCCGGTCTGGACGGTGCGGGAGATGCGCTCGCCCTTCTTCTCCGCCGCGGCGACGCGGGCGTTGAAGCCGTCGATGTTGCGCACGCCGAGCTTGGACATCTTGCGGTAGCGGTCCTCCATCTCGCGGACCGTCCACTTCAGCGCCACCACCGCCTTCTTGGGATCGGTGACGACGGGGGTGAGCAGATGCGGGATGCCGTCATAGACGGAGAGTTCGAGCATCTTGGGGTCGATCATGATCAGGCGGCATTCGGCCGGCGTCATGCGGTAAAGCAGCGACAGGATCATGGTGTTGATGGCGACCGACTTGCCGGAACCGGTGGTGCCGGCGACCAGCACGTGCGGCATCTTGGCGATGTCGACGATGACCGCCTCGCCGTTGATCGACTTGCCGAGCGCCAGCGCCAGCTTGGCCTTGGTCTGCTCGAAATCGCGGCTCGCCAGGATTTCGCGCAGATAGACGGTTTCGCGGCGGGCGTTGGGCAGTTCGATACCGATGGCGTTGCGGCCGGGCACGACGGCGACGCGCGCGGCGATCGCGCTCATCGAGCGGGCGATGTCGTCGGCAAGGCCGATGACGCGCGACGACTTGATGCCGGGGGCGGGCTCCAGTTCGTAGAGGGTGACCACCGGGCCGGGACGGACATGGATGATCTCGCCCTTGACGCCGAAATCCTCGAGCACGCCTTCGAGCAGCCGGGCGTTCTGCTCCAGCGCATCCTTGGAGACGGTGTTGTCGCGCACGACGTTCTTCGGTTCGCTGAGGAAATGAAGCGTCGGCATCTCGAATTTGGAGGAGCCGATCAGCGAGGTCTGCGCCTCGCGCTGGACACGGGCGCCGGGAGCGGGGCGCGGCGCGGGAGCTTCGACGCGGGTCGCGGCGTCGGAACGGAAGGCGCGCACTTCGGCTCCCGCCGGGACGCGGCGCGGCGCTTCGTCGAGCTCGACATCGTCATCCTCGGCTTCAAACTCGTCGTCGACGTCGACCGGGTCGACCATCACGGTGCGGTCGGACACCATGGCGGCGAAGAATTCCGGCTCGACGCGGGCCCGGCCGTCGGTGCTGTAACGTGCCTCGGCACGTTCGGCATGTTCCACACGCTCGGCGGCGCGGCGCCAGCCGCTGGCGCGGTCGCGTTCGTCGATCTGGAAGCCGTCGTCGTGATGGCGGAACCTGGCGGTGGTGCGGCGCAGGAAAGCGCGCCCCGACAGCCACCAGTGGGCGATGGCGCCAAGCGCCAGCATGCCGCTGTTTTCCTCCTCATCCTCCTCGTCGAAGACCGTCTCCTCTTCCTCGACCTTCTTCTGCTTGGGCCGGGCCGGAGCCAGCACCGCGAAGCCGTTCTTGCGGGCATGGAGGCCGGAGCCGTAGGCGAAGAGATAGAG
>JAEYXI010000371.1 GCA_023428515.1 Pseudomonadota bacterium
GACCAGCGGCAGCGTGATGCGGAAGAAGGTGTAGAGCGTGCCGGCGCGGTCGATCGCGGCTGCCTCGTAGAGGTGTTTCGGCACCGCCGAGAGGCCGGCGAGCGACAGGAGCATCACGAAGGGCGTCCACATCCAGATGTCGGTGATGGCGTCGGCGTAGAGCGCCATGTAGGGGTTGGACAGCCACTCGAAGGTGCCGAGCCCCAGCATATGGTTGATGATGCCGAAGGACGGATCGTAAAGCAGCTTCCAGAACAGGCCGACGACCGCCATTGAAAGCATCATCGGCAACAGGAGCAGCGTGGTGATCAGTCCCTTGTAGGGGATGTCGCGGTTCAAGAGCAGCGCCACGCCGAAGCCGACCACCACCTGCCCCAGCACCGAGACGATCACGTATTTCGCGGTAATGGCGAAGTTCGACCAGATGAACGGGTCGTTGAGCAACTCACGATAGTTCTGCAGCCCGACGAAATTCGCCGCCGCCGGCGACGACGCCCGGAAGTCGGTGAAGGAATAGCCGAGCGAATACATCAGCGGGAAGATGTTGAAGACGATCAGGAACAGGATCGTCGGAATGATGAAGAGGTTGCGGATCGCGATGTCGCTCATGCCGCGTGAGGCGGCGCGCGATTTCGGATCCAGCGTTGTCATGACTGCGGTGGCCAAGGCCCGTTCCTTCCACGTACTCTGAGATTTCCAGCCGCTGAAAAGGAAACGGAGGGGACGGGCCGCCCGCCCCCTCCGTTCCAGGCGTGCTTACTGCTGCACGCGATTGTACTTCTTGAACGTCGCGTTCCAGTCCGCGGCAAGCGCGTCGAGCGCTTCCTTGGCCGTGCCCTGGTCGCCGGTGATGTAGGGGTAGAGGCGCTGGTTCATCTGGATCAGCAGCTCCGCATATTCCGGCGTAGCCCAGAAATCCTTCACCTTGAACATGGTCTCGTAGAACGCCTTGTTGTACGGCGTGGCGTTCTGGAACTCAGGCGATTCCAGGACCTTGGCGCTGGCGGTGTAGCCGCCGAGCTCGGCCCATTTCTTCTGGGTCTCGTCCTTGATGAACCACTCCAGGAACTTCATGGCTTCCTCCTGGTTCTCCGAATAGGAGATCACGGAGATGCCCTGTCCGCCGAGCGCGGCGAACTGGTCGCCATTCGGGCCCGGAGGATTGGCAAAGAAGCCGGTGTTCTTGGCGTTCGGGTTCGACGCTTCGTTGACGAGGGCCGGGAAGAAGGCGAAGTAGTTCATGCTCATCGCCGCCAGGCCTTCGGTGATCGCCTGGTTGTCTTCCGCGAAGAAGGTCTTGGCCCAGCCGGGAGGCGTGAAGCCGTAGAGCTCCTTGTAGGCCTCGAGCGCCTTGACGTTCTGCTCGGAGTTGATGATGCCGTCGACCTTGTAGGTCGCATAATCGCCAAGCTCGCCGCCGAAGGAGAAGATGGCGTTCTCGACGCCCATCACCAGCGCGTCATAGGAATTGTCCGTATAGATGGCTATGCCGTAGCGCTTCTCGTCGGGACGATGGAAGAACTCCGCGATGTCGCGCAGCGCCTTCCAGTCCTTCGGCACGGCCAGGTCGTAGCCGTACTTGGCCTTGAACGCCTCCATCTCCTTGGGGTCTTCGAACCAGTCCTTGCGATAGGACCAGCCGACCGCGTCGCCCTCGGCCGGGATCGACCAGTATTTGCCGGAATTGGACGGATATTCGGCGTAGTACTTCACCGTCGCCGGTGCCATCACCTCCTTCAGATTGTGCTTGTTGAAGAAGTCGGTGAGGTCGACATAGTGGCCCGCCTCGGAGGCCGCGCCGATCCACTGCGAATCGCCGACGACCATGTCGTAGGCGCTGCCCTTGGCGTTGAATTCCGTGAAGGCCTTGGTCTGGAAGTCCGACCAGGGGGTCGTCTCGACGGTCACCTTAACGCCGGTCTCAGCCTCGTAGATGTTGGCGAGTTCCTGCAGGTAGTTGGCCGGATCCCACTCCGCCCAGAAGATCGTCAGTTCCTGCGAGTACGCCGCCGTTCCGCTGGCGAGCGTCATCGCGATACCGGCAAGCATGCCGGTCAATTTGCTGCGCATGTTTACTTCCTCCCTTAGTATCCGGCCCGCTTCAGACGGGCGAGATCTCGACTAGTCCTTTGTTCCCGGCGGCTCTGCTCAGGCTCCTCCCCGACCAGTTCCGATACGGATCGGGTTCCTCTCCTCGATCCATTTTCAGTCTTCAATCTGGTATTACCAACCGCCAAGTTCCGTCAAGGGCTTTCTTGGCGGGCGCGATGCCCGGCTTCATCACAATTTCGCGCAAAAAATGCTTCAATTTCATCCGGTTCTGCCGGACAGGCACAAAAAGACCGAAGATTTCGCTTCCGTGCCGCGTTCTTCAGCACGATCAAGTCGCGAAATCTGGTCGAACCAGTTGATGTCCTAAGCCGGCTTTCCTGCTTCCAGTGTCGGGGCGGCGTCCTCTTCCAGCGCGGCACGGACGAGCGCGCTGGCCGCCCATTGAGCCACAGATTGCGTTTCTTGACCACCCAGCCCCCAGATATCCTTGAGGACGGTGAGCACCTCGACGCCGAAGACCAGCGACAGGGCCTGCGCGAGTCTTTCGAGTTTGTCCGGCGCGAGCTTGTCCTCGAGCGGCATAAGCGCAGCCTTGAGCAAGTCGGCGCGGTGGCCCCGCTTGAACTCAGGTTCCTCGCCGAGCATCCCCGCGCGGTCGCGTGCCCATTGATCGAGGGAGAGTTTCAGAGCGGCCTTGAAGGTCGCCTCGAACGCCTCGATGCGGGGCAAGCCCGTGGCGATGAGGTCGGCGACGCGGATCGCCGGATCCTGCGACTCCGAGGTCCAGGTCAGGATCGGCCCGAGTGCCTCATCGACCACGGCGTCCACAAGCGTCGACTGGCTTGGGAAGTAACGGTAGGCCGTGGCGCGGGAAACGCCGGCGGCTTCGGCGACCTCGCTGACGGAGGGCGTCGCGCCCGCCTGCATCAGCCGTATCGCCGTATCGAGCATCAGCCGGCCCGTACGGGCGCGGGGACCGGTGAGCGGGGCGCTCCCGGCGTCTTCCATACCAGCATCCGATTGACGTGAGACGAGCATATCAATACGATACGCGCGTCTCAAAAAAAGGCAAGGGCGGTCGAAAGGTCGTTATTTGCAGGCGGACAGGCATGGCGCGGAGGCGCCACGCCCGGAGGAAACGTTGAAACGCATCTATGTCGTCGGCACCGCCGACACCAAGGGCGAGGAGCTCGCCTATCTGGCCGAGCGAATTGCCTCTACGGGCGGCAAGCCGCTGACCGTTGACGTCGGCACAAGGGAGCCGGCGGTCGGAACGGACATCGCTGCGCCGGAGGTTGCGAGGCATGGTCCGGCAGGAACGCAGGATGCGCTGACTTCCGGCGACCGCGGCCGCGCCGTCGCGGCGATGGCGGATGCTTTTTCGCGTTTCGCCGCAACGCGGAACGATATCGCCGGCATCATCGGCATCGGCGGCGGCGGCGGCACCTCGATCGTGACATCAGGCATGCGCGAGCTGCCGCTTGGCTTGCCCAAGATCATGGTCTCGACGCTCGCTTCGGGGGATGTCGCCCCCTATGTCGACGTGTCCGACATCGTCATGATGCCTTCGATCACCGACATGGCCGGGCTGAACCGCATCAGCCGCGTCATCCTAGCCAACGCCGCCTCGGCTATCGTTGCGATGGCCGGGCGGCCTGCCGAGGCGCAGGACGGCAAGCCGGCCATCGGCCTCACCATGTTCGGGGTCACCACGACCTGCGTGACAGAGATCGTCGAGCATCTGAAGGGCGATTACGATTGCCTCGTCTTCCACGCCACCGGAACCGGTGGCCGGACGATGGAGAAGCTTGCCGATTCCGGCCTGCTGTCGGGCGTGATCGACATCACAACCACCGAGGTCTGCGACCTTCTTTTCGGCGGCGTACTGCCCGCGACCGAGGATCGGCTCGGCGCGATTGCGCGCACGAAACTGCCTTATGTCGGCTCGGTCGGCGCGCTCGACAAGATCAATTTCTGGGCGCCGGAAACCGTCCCTGAAAATTGGCAGGCGCGGCTGTTCTACCAGCACAACGCCAACGTGACGCTGATGCGCACCACGGCGGAGGAATGCCACGCCATAGGCGAATGGATCGGTAGAAAACTCAATGCGTGCGAAGGACCTGTACGCTTTCTGATCCCCGAGAAAGGCGTGTCCGCCCTCGACATCGAAGGCGGCGCCTTCTGGGATCCCGAAGCCGACGCCGCGCTCTTCTCCGCACTCGAAGCAATCGTAAGGCAGACCGACCGTCGCCGCATCGAACGCCTGCCGCTTCACATAAACGACCCGGAATTCGCCAAGGCCGCGGTGGCGGCGTTCCGCGACATCATCCGCTGATACAGCACACAGATCGAGGACCAGATGCCAGCCATTCCACGCACCAAAATCCTGGAAAAATTCCGCGACATGATCGCGCGCGGCCAGCCGATCGTCGGCGGCGGCGCCGGCACCGGCCTGTCGGCCAAGGCGGAAGAAGCCGGCGGCATCGACCTCATCATCATCTACAATTCCGGACGCTACCGCATGGCGGGGCGAGGCTCGGCGGCAGGCCTGCTCGCCTATGGCAACGCCAACGAGATCGTCAAGGAAATGGCCTATGAGGTCCTGCCCGTCGTAAAGCACACGCCGGTGCTCGCCGGCGTCAACGGCACCGATCCCTTCGTCATCATGCCGCGCCTGCTCGCCGAGCTGAAGGACATGGGTTTCTCCGGCGTGCAGAATTTCCCGACCATCGGCCTCTTCGACGGCTCCATGCGCCAGAGTTTCGAAGAGACCGGCATGGGTTTTTCCCTCGAGGTCGACATGATCGCCGAAGCGCACAAGCTCGACCTGCTCACCACCCCATACGTGTTCAACCCGGATGAGGCGAAGGCGATGACGAAGGCCGGCGCCGACATCGTCGTCGCCCACATGGGCGTCACCACCGGCGGCTCGATCGGCGCGACCTCAGCGAAATCGCTCGACGATTGCGTCAAGGAAATCGACGTCATCGCCGACGCTGCCCGCTCGGTGCGCAAGGACGTGATCCTGCTCTGCCATGGCGGCCCGATCTCCATGCCCCAGGATGCGCGCTACATTCTCGAGCGCTGCCCGGGCCTGCACGGCTTCTATGGCGCAAGCTCCATGGAGCGCCTGCCGGCGGAAGCCGCGATCCGCGACCAGACGGCGGACTTCAAGTCACTGCCGATCCGCAAATAGATTTTGAGACACGAGAGGAGACCCTGCCAGTGAGCAAGAGCGACCCGAACAAGATGTTCGTCTATCCGAAAGACGTCGACGCCTTCGGCTTCGATTGGGGCCGGCTGGCGCTGACCGTAGCACCCGAGGTGAACGGCGCGGCGCGCTTCTCGGGCGGCGTCGTCGACCTGCCGCCGGGACAGGGACACTCGCGCCACAACCATCCGGGCGCGGAAGAGATCATCTTCGTCATCTCAGGCAATGGCGAGCAGATGGTCGAGGACGAGAAGGGCAACCCCATCACGAAGAAGGTCGGGCCGGGCTGCACGATCTTCGTGCCGGAAAGCCGTTTCCATTCCACGCTCAACACCGGGACTGCGCCGATGCAGCTCTTCGTCGTCTATTCGCCGGCCGGGCCGGAACTCGGATTGCGCGAGCTGCCCGACTTCAAGCTGATCCCGGCCGGGCAATAGGCACCACGCACCGCGCCGAAAGGTCGCGGACAAAAAACGCTCCGAATTCTTGGGCGTTGCTTCAAATCGGACAGGCGCAGCGAGCAGCGATTCTGTATTGTCTGGAGATCGCCGCCGATCCCGGCGGCATTCCTCTGAAAGACCCCGGTGAAAAACGGAATCCTGCTGGCGCTCCTCGCTTACGCCGTCTACTCGTGGAGCGACGCGTCCATGAAGGCGCTCGGCGGCGGGCTGCCCGTCTTCGAGATCGGCTTCTTCTCGATGCTGGTCTGCAGTATCTGCATCGTACTGACCACGCCGAAGGATGAGAGCTGGCGCCATTTCTGGCGCATGAAACGGCCCTGGGCCGTTCAGGCGCGCGCCGTCTCGGGCGCCACCGCCAGCATGCTGAGCGTCCTCGCCTTCACGACGATCCCGCTCGCCGAGGTCTATGCACTGGTCTTCCTGGCGCCGCTTTTCGTGACGATCCTCTCGCTCTTCGTGCTCAAGGAGCATGTCGGCCCCTGGCGCTGGTTCGCCGTTGTGGCAGGTTTCGCCGGCGTACTGCTTGTGGTGCAGCCCGGCTTCAGGGAGCTCGAAATCGGCCATTTCGCGGCGCTCGTCATTGCGCTGCTTGCCGCCATCAGCGTCATCCTGATGCGTTCGCTCTCCGCCCATGAGACACGCTCGACAATGCTCGGCTTCCTGATGATTTACGCGGTCGCCTTCAACGGCATCGCAATGCTCATCGCAGGCGTGTTCGTCGTGCCGACCCTTGGACAGGTTGCCATACTGCTGATGGCGGGCGTGTTCGCCGCCGCTGGCAATGTCTGCCTTCTTGCCGCGACGCGCTTCGCGCCGGCGAATCAGCTGGCCCCGACCCATTATTCGCAGATCCTGTGGGCGGTGATCCTCGGCGCGCTGATCTTCAGCGAGGAGCCGGACGCGCTGTCGATCTTCGGCCTCGCCATCATCGCCGGCTCCGGTCTGCTGACCGTGGCGCGCGAGAAGATCAGACTAGGCCAGGTGCGCTGGAACCCCTTCGGCCGCAACCGGCTCTAGCGCTCGGTCACGAAGCGGCGCACGCGAATGTGAGCAGCCTGCCCGTAACAGTTCCATCGTGAAGCTCGTATTCTCCGCAAACAGGGAGAAGCACGATGCGCTGTCTGAACCGACTGTCTTCAATCCGCACCAACTCCTTTGCAGCCTTCGCAGGCGTCGGCCTTTTGGTAGCCGCAGGCCTCGGAGTGTTTCAGGGTGCAGGCATCGCGGCCGAGAAGGCCGTGGCCATTCCGCCGCCTGCGATAGACCAGAAGTCGGGCGGCCATCTGGAAAAGGCCGTCTTCGCCGGCGGCTGCTTCTGGGGTGTGCAGGGCGTGTTCCAGCACGTGGACGGCGTGACCAGCGCCGTGTCCGGCTACGCCGGCGGCGACCAATCGACGGCCGACTATTCGACGGTCAGCAGCGGCGGCTCAGGTCATGCCGAGTCGGTCGAAGTGACGTTCGATCCGGCCAAGGTCAGCTACGGCAAGCTGCTGCAGGTGTTCTTCTCGGTCGCGCACGATCCAACCCAGCTCAACCGCCAGGGCCCGGACCACGGCCCGCAATATCGCTCGGCGATCTTCCCGCAGGATGCGGAGCAGCAGAAGGTAGCCGCGGCCTATATCGACCAGTTGGACACGACGAAGCTTTTCGAGCGGAAGATCGTCACGACGCTGGAAGGTGCAAAACCCTTCTATCCGGCCGAGGACTACCATCAGGATTACCTGACGCTTCATCCGGACCAGCCCTACATCGTCTACAACGACCTGCCGAAGATCGAAAACCTGAAACGGCTGTTCCCCGGCCTCTATCGCGGGAAGCCGGTGCTGGTCATGCAGGCGAAGAGCTGACCGGGCCGGCGGCGCGGTCAGGCTGCCGTGCCGCCCCGGTTCCAGCCGCGGCCGGTGTCGCCGAACATCTCGTAGCCGTCGGCCGTCACCGCGACGGTATCCTCGAGCTTGATGAAGCCGCGCTTCGGATGAAGCATGGTCGTCTCCACCGAGATGACCATGTTCTCCTCCAGCGGCCGGTCGGCGTCGACGCCCTCATAGGCGACCGGGTGGTTGGTCTTCAGGAAGGGCACTTCGTGGGTGATGAGGCCCATGCCGTGGCAGAAGAAGTCGGTGAAGGCGGCCGACGGCGAGGTCTTCAGCGTGGCCTCCGCCTCGATGATGATATCCTCGCCCATCGCGCCGGCTTTTATCTTGGAGAAGGCTGCCTGCTGGATCGTGTCGATCTCGTGCAGCAGATCCTCCAGTTCCGCGTCGGGCTCGCCGAGCACGCCCATGCGGCAGAGATCGCCGATATAGCCGTGGTAGTTGCCGCCGGAATCGATCGACAGCACCTCGCCAGGCGCCCAGGCTTGCTCGGAAGAGGCGCGGTTGTGGCTGGAGCCCAGCGTCAGCAGGCAATATTCGAACTGCAGCCCGCGATTGGTTTCCTCGCGGCGCAGCTGCTCGATGATCTCCGCCTTGGTCGAGCCTTCGCGCGCCGCCGAAATCGTCGCCAGCATGGATTCGGTGATGAGGTCGGAGGCCTTGCGCAGCTTCTTCAGCTCCTCCGGCGTCTTCAGCGCGCGCATGCGCTCGAAGGTCGGCGTGGCGTCGAAGACCTTGGCATCGGGCAACGCCTTCCTGAGCGCGATATAAGCATCCGACGGAAGGAAGGCCGGTTCAATGCCGATGCGCGCATCGGTGCGGTCGATCTTTGCGAAATGCTCGGCGGCAAGCGCTGCCGCGTCCAGCGAGCCCCAGGTGGAAGTATGCACGGTCGGCGTCCAGAACGGCCGGTTCTGATGCTCGCCGCCTTCCAGCCTGTTGCCGATATAGGCGGCGTTTTCGGGCTTGCCCTTCTCGTAGATGACGAGCGGCAGGTAGCGGCTGTGGCCGATGGCGTCCATGGCCGAGAAGAAGATGAACTTATAGCCGCCAAGCAAATACTGGACGTTGTGCTTCGAGGCAGCAATGAGGAAGTCGAGATCGGCTTCCTCCATGAGCTGGTCGAGTCGCTTCTGGTCGAACGGGGGCTTTGCTTCCTGGGTGTTTCCTACGATCGCGTCCATTGTGGCTTCCCATCTCTTCCAGACTGGCGACCGCATCCCCATGGTCGACGGTGGTCCTACCAGTCTGCACCAAAAAGCCCCGCCCGGTCCAGTATTGCTGCCTGTATCGGCTAATAGACTACCAATCGCTAAACTTTGTGGCGACTGCCGAATCCTTTCAGGAAGGTTGTCAGATTGTCCGATAGGGCGTCGCAGAGATAGCCGCCCTCCTGCACGATGACAGTCGGCAGGGAAAGGGCTGCGATCGTCTCGCCGATGCGCGCGAAACCCGGCGTGCTGACCGACAGCCCGCCGAACGGATCGCCCTCGAACGCATCGAGCCCGAGCGCCACCACCAGCGCATCGGGCGCGAATGCCTCGATGCGGCGAATGCCTGCCGCGAGTGCTTCGAGGAAGATCTCGTCGCCAGACTTCCTTTCCAACGGCAGGTTGAAATTGTAGCCCAGCCCAGGCCCCTCGCCACGCTCGTCGGCATAGCCCCAGAAGAAGGGATAGAAGCGCACCGGATCGGCATGGATCGACACGGTGAGCACATCGTCTCGCCGATAGAAGACGCCCTGCGTGCCGTTGCCGTGATGCAGGTCGACATCGAGGATCGCAACGCGGTCGGCCGACTTGCGCAGACGTTGCGCGGCGATGCCCGAATTATTGAAGAAGCAGAAGCCGCCGGCGACGTCGGCGAAGGCATGGTGGCCCGGCGGCCGGCAAAGCGCATAGGCACTCGGCGCGCCGGCCTCGACGGCTTCGGCAGCGGCAACGGCAGTCCAGGCGCTCCAGCAGGAACTCTCGAAAGTGTGCTCCGAGATCGGGCAGGATGTGTCGGCCATGTGGTAGCCGGCCTGGCCGACCGCTGAGTCCGGGCGCGAGCCGCCGCGCGCGATCGGATGGATGTTCGGGATCACCTCGGCTGAGGCGCCGTCGATGCGTTGCCAGCGCTCAAAGATATGCTGCAGGAATTCGATGTACTCAGGCGTATGGATCGCCGCGATCGGACCGAGGCCGTAGCTCCTGGGCCGCTCGATCGCGCAGCCTGCCGCCTTCGCTCCCGCAAGCAGCCGTTCGATGCGTTCCGGCACTTCCGGATTGGGCTTCGGCGCGCCGGAGGAGAGAAAGGACCCCGGATCGTGTCGGCGCTGTTCGTCGGCGAAATAGGCTTTCATGCTTTCCCCTCCTCATCGGCGTCAGCCAGCGCGTCGAAATCCTCATCATAGGCAGCGTGGATCTGCTCCGAATCCGAATGCTTGACGCCTATGCGCGTGTAGAAAGCTTGTGCGCGAAAATTCTCGGTATCGACCGCAAGGCGGACGTAGCGGCCGCCACGTTTGCGCATGATCGCGGCGAGCCGCTGCAGCATCCTCTCGCCCACGCCTTTGCCGCGGAATTCATCGGCGACATAAAAATCCTGCACATAGGCGCCCGGCCTGCCGATCCAGGTCGAGAAGCTCGGAAAGTAGAGACAGCAACCGGCGAAGCGCCCATCGATCTCGGCGATCAGCGTCTCGAATGCCGGCGCCTCGCCGAAGCCGAAGCGGCGGATGTCGTCGACGCTGCTCTTCAGCTTGTGCAGTTCCTTGACAGTCTCGGCGATGCCCGTGAGGGCCGCGAAGATGTTCTCGGCATCGTCGATCGTGGCGAAGCGGATCGAGATATTTGCGCCAGTAATCGCCCGGCTGCTCAAAACGCCACCTTGTCGCCGCCCTTGAGCGCGAGCATCTCACGCGCTTCGACGGGTGTCGCCACTTCCAGCGACAGGCCGTCGAGGATCGAGCGGATGCGGCGCACCTGGTCGGCGTTGGATTTTGCCAGAGCGCGCCCGTCGTAAAGCGAATCCTCCAGCCCGACACGCACATTGCCGCCCATTGACGCGGCGATCGACAACATCGGCATCTGATGACGGCCGGCGGCGAGCACCGAGAATTCGTAGTCGGTACCGAACAGTTTGTCGGCGATGCGTTTCATGTGAGTGAGGTTTTCCGGATCGGCGCCGATGCCGCCAAGAATGCCGAACACGAACTGGATGAAGAGCGGCCCCGTCACCAGGCCCCGGTCACGAAAATGCGCCAGCGAATAGAGATGGCCGACATCGTAGCACTCGAATTCGAAACGCGTACCGCAACCCTGCCCGAGCTTTTCGAGCACCGTCTCCATATCGGCGAAAGTATTCTTGAAGATCGTGTCGCGCGTCGCCTCGAGCAGCTGCGGCTCCCACGCATGCTGCCACTCGCGCGGTTTGTCGAGCATCGGGAACAACGCGAAATTCATCGAGCCCATGTTGAGCGAGCACATCTCCGGTTCGGCCCGCAACGGCGCG
>JAEYXI010000378.1 GCA_023428515.1 Pseudomonadota bacterium
GCTGGCCGAGGCGCGCGCCCTCTACGGGCGCATGATGGCTGCGGCCAGCGGCTCCAGCGATCCTCGCATTGGCCAGGTCTTCGAGACCGTCCCACGCGAAAATTTCTTGCGGCCAGGCCCCTGGCACGTGCTGGTCGCGCAGCACTATCTCGAGACGCCAAGCGCAGACCCCGCCCACCTCTATCAGAATGCCCTGGTTGCCATCGATCCGAAGCGCGGCATCAACAATGGCGAGCCGTTCCTGCATGCGGCCTGGATGGGAGCCGTTGCGCCGAAGCCCGGCGAGACCGTGATCCATATCGGCGCCGGCGGCGGCTACTACACGGCAGCGCTTGCCCTGCTGGTGAAGCCCGGCAAGGTTATCGCCTATGAGATCGAGGAGGAACTGGCCGAGATGGCAAGGCGGAACCTCGAGCCTTATCCGAATGTGACGCTGATCCACGGCGACGCAGTGAAGGCAAGGCTGAGGCGTGCGGACATCATTTATGTGAATGCCGGCGTGATTACTCCGCCGGTCCGCTGGCGGAAGGCGCTGAAGCGCGGCGGCCGCATGATCTTTCCGTGGCGGCCGGCGCATGAGATCGGGCTTGCGGTGCTCGCCACGCGCCGCCGCGCCGGATACGCGATGCGGATCGTCGGCGGCTCCTGGTTCATCCCGTGCATCGGCGCGTCGGACGAAGGGCTGAGCGTCAGGGCGCCAAACCTGCGAGCGGCGAGGGGATCGCAACAGATCGTGCTGACAGCCGAACGCGCTCCCGACGACAGTGCGACTGCGATCTATCCGGAGGTGTGGTTTTCGTCTGAGGCGGTTAAGGGCAGTGAACCCCAAGCGTGACAATTGGCACGGTCCGGTTAGGCGAATTCAAAGGATTGCCGGCCAAGAATTCCTTATGGGCAAGGCAAAACTGACGGGCTCTGTGGCGGACCCTGCTGCGCTGATATCGAGGAAGACCGGCGATTGGTGGCAAGACGACCGCCGGAACTGGTGCGCATATTGCGGTGTCTCGCTAGGAGAGAACACTGACGCCGGTTCCAAACGCAAAAGAACGTACGATCACGTTATCCCACGCGCCCACAAAGGGCGCCATGTCACGATACCGGCCTGCCAGCCCTGCAATGCCAACAAAGGAAAGACGGGATTGCCCGAATTCATGGTGGGCGACTATTTCTCGTCGATTCGGCAAAAGAAGAGGCCAAACCAGTGGTCGCTGCGCGATCTGTGGCTGGTGATGGCGCTGGCGGCGGTGGAGCAGGCTCGCAGCAACGCGGAAGCATGGCCGGCTGTCCCAATAGACCGCGATTGACCCGCAGGTCCGCCGGGGGCAATAGACTCCCATGTTTCATCTCCTTCTCGTTGCCGTCGGCGGCGCCATCGGCGCGGCACTGCGCCATCTCGTCAATCTCGGCTCGCTGAAGCTCGTCGGGCCCGGATACCCCTGGGGCACGATGACGATCAACATCGTCGGCTCCTTCACGATGGGCCTCTTCATTGGCTTGATGGCGCGCCGCGCCGGCGGTTCGGAGGAACTGCGCCTCTTCGTGGCTACGGGCATCCTCGGCGGTTTCACCACGTTTTCCGCCTTCTCGCTCGACTTCGCCGCGCTCTGGCAACGCGGCGCGGCGTTTCCGGCCCTCGGTTACGTCCTCGCCAGCGTCGTTGGCTCGCTGCTAGCCATCTTCCTCGGATTGTGGCTCGCAAGAACGGTTGGCTGATGCTATTGCGCCGGCTCAAGCGAGCGAACGAAGAATGGCAGGCGTAGAGCAGATCAAGGTCGATGACGGCGAGGCGGGCATGCGGCTCGACCGCTGGTTCAAGGTCCATTATCCGGGCCTTGGCTTCGGCCACCTCCAGAAACTCCTGCGTTCCGGCCAGATCCGTATCGACGGCGGGCGTGCGAAGGCGGATTCGCGCGTCGAGCCCGGCCAGACGGTGCGCGTGCCGCCGCTTCCCGTCGACAAGGCGGGCGCAGGGCCGCTGACCGCAAAGACGATCCGCAATCAGGACGATGGCGACGTCCTGCGCCAGATGCTGCTTCACGAGGATCCAAAGGTCTTCGTCTTCAACAAGCCCGCCGGGCTCGCCGTCCAGGGAGGCTCCGGCGTCACGCGCAGCGTCGACTCCATGCTGGAAGCATGGCGCAGCCAGAAGGGCGAGAAGCCGCGGCTGGTGCATAGGCTCGACCGCGACACGTCCGGCGTGCTGGTCGTTGCCCGCACGCGCCTGGCGGCCATGAAGCTCGCCGAGGCGTTTCGGGCGCGCGAGACGAAGAAGACCTATTGGGCGCTGGTCAAGGGAATGCCGCCCAAGCGCGAGGACAAGATCTCGACCTGGCTGATCAAGGAGCAGACCCCTGACGGCGACCGCATGCGCATTGCAAAGCACGGCGAGAAGGGCGCCGACCATGCGGTTTCATACTACCGCGTCGTCGAGCAGGCCGGCCAGACACTGTCGTGGCTCGAGATGGAGCCCTATACGGGGCGCACGCACCAACTGCGTGTCCACGCCGCCTATATCGGCTGCCCGATCATCGGCGATCCGAAATATTTTGAGGCTGACACCAACTGGGAGTTTCCGGGCGGTATCCAGAACAGGCTGCACCTTCACGCGCGGCGCCTCATCATCCCGCACCCTGACAAGGGCACGATCGACGTCACCGCGCCGATGCCGCCGCATATGCGCCAGAGCTGGAACCTGATCGGCTTCGACGAGGCGAACGGAGAGCAGGAGTGAGCTCGGTTTTCGCCCTGGATCGTCGTGACGCGATCGACGGTCTCGCCGTCGCGTTGATGATCCTCCTGACCGTCTCGTGGGGGCTGAACGGCGTTGCGGCAAAGCTCACCAACACCGGCTATAGCCCGGTCTTTCTGGCGGTGGTGCGCTCTGCGCTGGGCGGCCTGCTGGTTTTTCTCTGGTGTCGATGGCGGGATATCCGCCTGTTCGAGCACGACGGCACGCTATGGGTCGGCCTGCTTGCCGGAGCGCTGTTCGGCCTTGAATTCCTGCTGATCTTCATCGGGCTGGACTACACGTCGGTGGCGAGAAGCGCGCTGCTCGTCAACACCATGCCGTTCTGGACGCTGTTGGCCGGCCATTTCCTTCTCGGCGAGAGGATTTCGGGACGCAAGCTCGCCGGCCTGGTGCTTGCCTTCTGTGGTCTGATTCTGATCTTCTCCGACAAGCTCAGCCTGCCCGGTCCGGATGCGTTCTTCGGCGACCTGCTGAGCCTCGGCGCCGGCCTTGCCTGGGCTGCCACGATGATCGTGATCAAGGGCACGCGCCTTGTGCACATCGCGGCCGAGAAGCTGCTTCTTTATCAACTGCTCGGCGCAGCCGTCCTGTCGGCGTTCGCTCTCCCTATCGGCGGGCCGCTGATCCGCGACGGCAATGCGGTCGCCACTTGGGCGCTGCTCTTCCAGGCCGTCTATATCGTGGCCATCACCTATGTGCTCTGGTTCTGGCTGGTCCAGCGCTATCCGGCATCGGGCCTGTCGAGCTTCACCTTCCTGACTCCGGTTTTCGGCGTCCTCTTCGGCGGGCTTCTGCTTGGCGAACCGCTCGGAGCCACTATCTTCCTTGCATTGGGACTGATCGTGGGCGGGCTTGTGCTGGTCAACCGCTCGCCAAGGCGGCCGATTTCAGTGGAACAGTGATGCGTGATATTCTGAACGATCTCGAAGCCGGCAGGGCGCTTTCCGACCCCGATCCGATCCGCCGCGCGCAGATCCAGATGCGCACGCCGCTGCCGAAACGCTTCTACAGGGAGGTGGGTGTCGCGGAAGGCGAGGGCGGTTTCGTGGTCCATCTGGATGGCAAGGCGGTCAAGACGCCGGGCAAGGCTTTGCTGGTGCTCCCAACCGAAAGCGCGGCTCAGCTAGTTGCGAAGGAATTCGCCGCGCAAGGCGAGACGCTGGATCTTGCGTCCATGCCGGTCTACCGGCTGGCCAACACGGCGATCGACGGCGTCTCAAACGATCCGCAGGCGGTGATCGAGGATATCCTGCGCTTTTCTTCGTCCGACCTGCTTTGCTATCGCGCGGAGGGGCCTGACACTCTAGTACGCCGCCAGAACGAGGCGTGGGATCCGGTGCTCGACTGGGCGAGGGCGACGCTCGGCGCCCGCCTGTTGCTTGCCGAGGGCGTTATCCATGTCGAACAGCCCAGAGAGGCGGTCGCTGCCATTGGCGTTCACCTCAACCAGCGTGCCGAGCCGCTCAGGCTTGCAGCGCTGCATGTGATGACGACGCTGACGGGCTCGGCGCTATTGGCGCTTTCAGTGGATTTCGGAGAACTCGACGCCGAGACCGCCTGGAACGCCGCGCATGTCGACGAGGACTTCCAGGCCGAGCAGTGGGGCCAGGATTCCGAGGCGCTCGCCCGCCGCGCACATCGCAAGCGCGACATGATGGCCGCAGCCGCGCTGATCGAGGCTATCAAGGTCTGAAGTCGGCCGCTATTCGCTGTTGACCTTCCATTTGGTGGAACCCCTACAACCATCTTCGCCTATGGCGCAAATGGGCAGGTTGATAACCAAAAATGCGAAGGATTATAAAAGGATGAAACGGCTTATTCATGTAGTTCCGATTGCTGCGCTCGTCACGGCCGGATCGATGATGATCGGAGTGGCCGCTGAACTGTCAGCAGGATCGAAGGCATTGGAAGCCGCCAACGCTGCGATGCACCAAGCCATGGCCGTGGAAATGACCGGCGATGTCGATGTCGATTTCATGCGTGCGATGATCCCGCATCATGAGGGCGCGGTGGAGATGGCGAAGATCGTCATCGAGAACGGCAAGGATCCGGAGGTTCGCAAACTCGCCGAGGATATCATCAAGGCACAGGAGGCCGAAATCGCCTTCATGAAGGGATGGCTGGAGCGCAACGGCGCGGGCGAGGGCAAAGCAGCGGGCGAAGGAGCCACGATGGACCACGGCGCGCACTAGCCGCCGGCTCAAACAACAAAGGCCCCGTCAAGCGCGGGGCCTTTGTTGTTTGCTGATGGTCGTTCAGTTCTTGCGAGAACTGGAAGCACTCTCGATCGCGTCCTGATGATACCACGCGGTCTCCGGTGCGATCTTGAGCTTGCGAAGAGCCCGCACCTCTGCCGCGAATTTAGCCTTGGCGCTCAAAAAAGAGGCAGTTCGGCGGCCGCCGGCAGGAAAGGCCAAGATTTGTGCCGACGGGCGATTTGTATTCGCATCCATTGTCGGAATCCCGTTCTCGTCTTTCGTCGTCGATTCAACTACTACTCAAGATATTGGTTGCAAGAGCTTTAGGCAAGATGCCTATAAAAATATCAGTATTTGCACAGTAATTGTGCAATCTACTGTAGTGCCGACCCAGATAGCACCCCGTCGACGCGTCGGACGCGATGCCCCGTCTCCATGGGCTCGCACCGCCAGCCACCACGTGGCACACGACTTGCTTAACGCTTATTGGCTGCGGCCGTTCCCGGCCGAAAGCGCCCGCAAGGGCTCTGTTGCACTATCGCTGACGTGAGGTCGAAATGACGAAATACAAGCTCGAGTACATCTGGTTGGATGGATATACCCCGGTTCCCAATCTTCGCGGCAAGACGCAGATCAAGGAATTCGATACCTTCCCGACGCTCGAACAACTGCCGCTCTGGGGCTTTGACGGCTCTTCGACCGAGCAGGCCAAAGGCCATTCATCCGATTGCGTGCTGAAGCCCGTCGCGATCTATCCGGACCCGGCCCGCACCAACGGCGCGCTCGTCATGTGCGAGGTCATGATGCCTGACGGCGTGACGCCGCACGAATCCAATAGCCGTGCCTCTATCCTCGACGACGAGGACGCCTGGTTCGGCTTCGAGCAGGAATACTTCTTCTACAAGGACGGACGTCCGCTCGGCTTCCCCGAGCAGGGTTATCCGGCTCCGCAGGGCCCGTATTACACCGGCGTCGGCTACAAGAACGTCGGCGACATCGCTCGCCAGCTCGTCGAGGAGCATCTCGACCTGTGCCTTGAGGCCGGCATCAACCACGAAGGCATCAATGCCGAGGTGGCCAAGGGCCAGTGGGAATTCCAGATCTTCGGTAAGGGGTCCAAGAAGGCTGCCGACCAGATCTGGATGGCGCGCTACCTCCTCCTGCGTCTCTGCGAGAAGCACGGCATCGACATCGAGTTCCACTGCAAGCCGCTCGGTGACACCGATTGGAACGGCTCCGGCATGCACTGCAACTTCTCGACCAAATACATGCGCGAAGTGGGCGGAAAGGCGTATTTCGAGGCGCTCATGGCCGCCTTCGACAAGAACCTGATGGACCACATCGCCGTCTACGGCCCGGACAACGACAAGCGCCTGACCGGCAAGCACGAGACGGCGCCGTGGAACAAATTCAGCTACGGTATCGCCGACCGCGGCGCCTCGATCCGCGTTCCGCACTCCTTCGTCAAGAACGACTACAGGGGCTATCTGGAGGATCGCCGTCCGAACTCGCAGGGCGATCCCTACCAGATCGCCTCGCAGGTGCTGAAGACGATCTCGGAAGTTCCGCTCGATGCGGCGAAGAAGGCTGCCGCCTGACGTCCAGTCTCAGTTTCGGTTCCACCGTAGACAAACCCCGGCAGACCATCTGCCGGGGTTTTTGTTTGAGGCCGGCGTGCTCCTATTCGCTTTTCGGCGCGGCGAAACGCGACCAGACAGCACGCACCGCAACAATGATGGCGATGAGGATGGCGTTGACAACAAGCCCGATCAGGATCGCGGTCGTCTTGTCGGTGTCGCCCTGCTGCATCGTCAATGGGATCAGGACTGCCACGAAGGCGCCGCCGAGGATGAGCGGCACAACCATGCCTACCGCGCCCGCCGTGTTGAAGGCGGTGAACACCAGCGCCAGCAGCAAGCCGATCCGGAACGGATCGAGGAGTTGCGAAAGTAATATATCGGCAAGGCTCATGGCGCAGTTCCAACAATCAGGCGCTTACACAACAGATCACTGGGTCGCGCCAGCATAAAACCCGACATTAGACGAAAGTCATAATCCCAAAGCTCTATAGTTTCTGCCTCCCGGCATCTGGCATGTAGTGCCGATCGTCGCGCGTTCTTTGAGTCGCTGAGGGGTAGCGACGCGCGGCTTTGTTCAACCGATGTTTCTGGGGAGGATCATCAATGGCAATGGCTACGACTGC
>JAEYXI010000389.1 GCA_023428515.1 Pseudomonadota bacterium
GTCCCATACGGATCGATTGAGCGGCCGGCGGGCAGACCCGTCACACGACGGCAGCGGGTACTGAATCGATGCGCAGCCGGAGACCATCAGGCCCAGCGCGAGGATGAATAAGACGGTCGGCTTTCTCATCGATTCAGGTCCAATTCTCAGACGCAGAGCGTAGGGGTGGCGTCCGGCCTCGCGGCCGGCTCGAATTTCGTTTTATTTGTCAGGGCGTTACTGCTTGCCCTTCGAGCCGCCGCGCATCTTCCCGGCCAAATAACGCGCGCTTTGCGCGACCGAACTTCCCCGGGCGTCGTTCCTCGCCAATGTGCCGTAGGCCAAGGACATTCCGCCCCCGGCGAGCGAGGCCGCTAGCTGGGGCAACTGGTACAGAATGTAGCCGGCGGCCACGAAGGTCGCGCCGAGCGACAGAGGGATCATCAGCACGTCGGTAAAGCTTCCGGCCGAGCTAACTTGCGAGTCGAGGATATCGACGAGCAGCGATCCGAGGGCCAACACCAACACCTGCAGCACAACATAATTGATGACCTGAGCGAACCACGCCTCTGTCATCCGCCGGGTCGCGTCGAATAGCGCGCAAGCGATGAAGACCGGCCCGAGAGCAAGAACGAGCGTTAGGGCGATCTTCGCGTACAGCGTCACCACGAATGACACCGCGAGCGTGATCAGTGCGATGATGATCAAAGCGAGGGCCGCCATCCCGTACGTGACGATCGTATAGTCCCAGCCCGCCGCTGCCATGATCTTCGTGGCGGTCAACTGGATCTGCGTCATGAGGCCATCGAGGCTCGATCCACTGATGGCACTTCCCGTCGCGAGAGCCGATGAAATCTCGTTGGGCAGGTTCTCAAAGAAAATGTCCGTAACGTACTGCTGGTACGTCCCACTTTCCTTGATAAGGGCGATGATGAATCCGAGCTTGATCACCCGTAGGGCAATTTCCCGGATTGGCGTGTCAATCTTGCCCAGCATCATCAGGATGCCGGTGATGATCACATAGAGCGTAACCGCCAGAGACAGGGGGCCGGCGATCGCGGAGGCAATGTTAGCCGACCCCGAAGAGATGAAGCTCTCCAGAGGCGCCGTAAAGCTATCCTCGATGCTCGCGAAAGTCGTGTACCCAGCCATGCCGGCGCCCCGTCCCCGTTTCAGCCGTGCTTCCGCACCGCAGCCCTACTGAAGAGCTTTCTGCATATTGTTCAGCCGGCTCTTCCACTGCGCCTGTGCTGCATTCTTGCAATTGGGCGTCTCGGAGAGCCTGCCCGGATCATTGCCGCACTCTTTGTAGATACGCGCGAGCGTTGCCGGATCATTCACAAGCTCATCTATCGTGTAGACTTTCTCCTCGTTGCCCTTGCAGGCGGCGAGGCCGAGACTGGCGACGGCGGCGATCAGCATTTTCTTCATTTCAAGGCCTTTTCCATATTGTCCAGCTTCTGGCGCCAGTTCTCACGCGCCCGCTGATCTTCTACCTTGGATTGCGCGTCCTGCACCATCTTAAGCGCTTCCATCCGCAGCATATCGATCTGCAGCAGCGCGCTTTCGCTCTGGATGCGCGCTGACAGGGCAGTAACCTCCTTCTGGTCCGAGGACTTCGAAATCTGCTTACGCAGATCTTCCAGGCCATCCACGCGCTTCGACGCGGCCTCGTACATCTGTTCGCCAAGCGAGAGCTCACCGGCATTGCGCTTCTGCGATTTCGCCAGTTCTTGTGCGTAGAAGTCGTTTGCACTCGTCTGGTAGCTCGAATTACCCTCCAGATGTCGCTGTGCTGCCGAGCCGAACGCACCCGAGCCGTTGCCTTGCAACAGCCCCTCCACATCTGAGAAATTCCCAGGAAGCGCGTTGCGGATCTCCGGATCGTTCAGCAGCCCGGCGATGTTGCTCATATTCGTCACGCCGTTCATCGAATCGTACAGGGCCTGTCCCTGCGCCAGTTGCTCCTTGAGCGTGTCGAGTTGGCTTTTCAGCTGGGCGATCTGCTCGACCTGCTTGGCGATCGCGGTCGTGTCCAAGACCGGAATGCCCTGCGCGCTCGCCGCAAGGGAGCCCGACAGGAAGGTGGTGACGATGAAGACAAGGCGCAGCCGAGACATGCCAGGACTCCTGATCAAGCGCCGCGACGACGGCTGTAGAAGAGCGGAAGCCAGCGGGCCGGATCGTCGCCCACTTCCTTGCGGATCTGTTCGAGGTCCTCGACGCCGGCGGTCGTGCCGGAGAGGATCGACATTTCATCGTCGAAGCCCGCGAGGTTCAGTTCGGCCACGACGCTCCCATGGCCCTGCTTCACGATGAAGCGCCGCGAGGCCTTCTGGAGGTCGCGCGAGATCAGCTCGTATTCCCGTTCGGTAAGCCGGAACCCGCCGACATAATCGGCGCGCTGCCCCTTCTCGTTCGGCAGGAATATCTGCGTGCCGCATTGCTCGATCACGGTATGGGCGATCGGGCTCGATATCGCGTCGCGAGGGCTTTGCGTGGCGAACACCATGAGACCGTTCTGCTTGCGAATGGTCTTGAGCTTGTTCTGCACGAAGTCCCGGAAGCCCTCATCCGCGAGCGCCTTCCAGAACTCGTCGATCACAACGACGATCCGCCGGCCGTCGATCATCTGTTCGACCCGATGGAACAGGTAGAACATCAGCGGCATGCGGATTTCCTCATTGTCGAGGAAGTCCGTCATGTCATAGCCGAGGAATTGCGCGCCTTCGCCGATGGCGTCGCCCTCATTGTCGAACACCCATCCCAGCGCGCCGCCGGAGGCCCAGCGGCGCAGGCGCGAGGCCACGCCCTCCGGGTCCGTGGTGTCGAGAAACTGGATCAGCGCCCCGATGGAGCGGTCCCGCCGATCAAGCTGGCCCAGCGCCGTAATGGCCTGCTCGATGGCGCGCTGCTCATTCGTGGTGATCGGCCGGCCGCCACGCACCAGGCGCTCGATCCAGCGCGACAGGAACACCTTGTTCGCCTCGGTCAGCTCCAGCCCCTTGAGCGGCGAGAAACCGGTTGGGCGACCATTCTGCAGCGGCAGATAGGTCCCGCCCATCGCGCGCACGAACAGGTCCGAGCCTCGATCCTTGTCGAACAGCACGACCTCCGGCGCATGCTTGGTAATCTGGGTCAGCAGGAAGTTCATCAGGGCGGTCTTGCCCGACCCGGACGGGCCGCAGATGAACGTCGAACCCAGCTGCTCGTAGTGGAAGTTGAAATAGAACGGCGCGCCCGATGCCGTCTTCAGCATGGCGACCGCCGGACCCCAATAGTTCCCTTCCGCCTGCCCTATAGGATAGGAGTGCAGCGGGCACAGCGCCGCGAAGTTCCGGGACGAAATCGCCCCCGAGCGCGGGCGCATCGAGAAGTTGCCCGGCAGCTGCCCCCAGAATACCGCCTCCAGAGCGATATCCTCGCGGGCCACGACGGCGCCGCCATTCGCCAGTTTCGCCCGCGCTTTCGACAGATGTTCCCCGAGCGTTTTCACATCGCTCGCGAAGACCATCAGCGACAGATGATGCTCCCCCATGACGATGTGATTGGCCTGCACGTCATCGGCCGCGTCGACCAGGTCGTCGATCTGCGAGACGGCCTTGTCCCCGCCCGCCGTCATCATGTTCTGCTTGCGTGTGAACAGCGCCAGCGCGTCGCCCTTCGACCGAAAGGCGAAGGACTGCGTGAGAATGAACTCGCACTGGAGGGCGAGGAGCCCATCCAGCATGCCGGGCCGGGTGCGCGAAGGGTATTCCTTGAGCGACAGCGCGCCGGCGACGCGATCTCCGGCCTCATGCCGGATCTGCGCCGTTTCCCGGCCGAAGATGACCCGATCGGTATAGATCGCCGAATAGATAGGTCCCATCGTCAGCGGGACCCGCTCACGCCGGCCTCCGACCAGCTGGTGCAGCACCTCGGACGGCTCGGACCACATCAGCCCGTCCGCCTCATAGAGGCCCAGCAGCCGGGGACGAAAGTCGGCGAGCAACCCCATCATCGTCTGGCGCGCATCCGTCAGATGCTTCAGCGCCTCGGGATTGGCCTCGATGCCGCCCTTCCGGGCGCGCCGTGCGAGACCCGCCATCTTGGCGAGCGACGACGGATCGCTCGTCCAGACAAGCGAAATGAACAGGTCGTTCCGGTACAGTTCCTGCCCGACCATGCGCGCGCGATAGCGCTCGTCGAGGCCGGCCGCGAACGCCTCACCGAAGTTCCCGGACGGATAGGTTGTCTCCCGGCGGCGAACCACATGGCTCCATACCGCCAGCCGATCATCCGAGATGTTGCGCAGCATGGTGTCGAGCCCACGATAGCGCGCATTGATGATGTCGACGCCGGCGGTCTCGAAAGAGATCCCCTCCACGGCGATCATGGTCATCAGTGCGCCGCCGGCGAGCGCGATGATATGCTCGTCGACGTGTCGCACATGCGGGATGCGGCTCTCGGGTTCGATCTCCCGTGCCCGGAGCGCGGCGTTGTCAGAGGCCATAGTCGCGCTCGTCGAAGTGGCGGATTGTCTGGAGCGGCGTCACGCTGGAACCTCCCCAGTAATCCTTGTTGAGGCACCGCATGGACGTGAACAGCCACGCGGCGATGAGACGGAAGCGATTGGGGTCGCGTTTCACGATTTCGCGGCAGACCATATGAAGGCTGGCCGTGATCGCGACACCGACAATGAAATTGTCGAGCAGGATGAAGCCGGTAAGCAGGCCGATGGCGGCGTTGACGGGCAACGTCTCCATCGGCGCGCCAGCAAAGACCGCCGGGCGCGTGCAGGCGAGAAACAGCATTTCCTCTTCAAGCGAGGGCTCGCCGGCGGCCTTCGACATCAGCCAGCTCCCAGCATCGACGCGATGGTTGCGGCCGAGAACACGATGGCGATGCCGAACACGACGAAGCCCGCCGTGCGCAGCTGGATCACGTTGAACATCCAGCCAATGCCCACGCCCATGATCGCGAGAACCGCCAGCGCCTTACCGACGCCGCCGGTGATCATGCTGATCAGGCTTTCGAGGGCCGTCTGGATGCCCGTGGCCTGTGCGAAGGCCGGCTCGGCCCCCACCAGCGCCAGAGCAAGGCCCATCGCCAGGGCGGCGCACAGGCGCCGCGGACGCGACACGGCTTCTTCTGCCGGCGCGCCATTCTCAAGAGTCGTCATCGGATTAGCTCCAGCTTGCACCCTTCAGGGTGTCACGGGGTGAAGATCAGAACGTGAGAGCGGACGCCGACCGAGTACCCGTAAACATCCCAGGACGGCGCGGAGGGGGGTGGGCCGGGCGCCGGTATTTGGGGGGGGGGGCCGGCGGCGTG
>JAEYXI010000406.1 GCA_023428515.1 Pseudomonadota bacterium
GACCAGTAGCTGGCGGTCGCGGCGAGACAGCCGGCTGCGAGGCATCAATGACGTGCGGAAACCAGATGAGCGAGACGAATCGTAAGCGCCGATTGCTTGGGAGCTGCTTATGCCAAACAGTTCGCTATTGGGTCGACGCACTGCCCCAGCACCAAGGACACGTAACGCGGAAGGAAGCCGATTAGGCTCGAAACATGGAGGTAGGCTGCGGCACCTCAAAAAATCTCTTCCATCTTTATCCCCACCCCCAAAACCTCCCGCATAATCATCACGTCCTTCCTGCCGGGAACGCTCCGGAGTCGTTCGACAGCGGGGGAGGATCGGCGCTTCCGCCTCGCGATCGACGAAGTCGCGGGACTGGAGAGGCCGCGTCCAAGGGTTCCCCTGCCGCCACTACGGGCGGTGCGTGCTGGACGAGCACATAGGCCCGAGGCCAATGCCCAAAAGGTCCAAAAGCTGGAGGGCAAAGAGTATCGGGCGCAGCGGAACGGACGCGGACAGAAATCGCCGGACGGGCGGCCGCGAGGTCGCGTTAAAAAATTAGATTGGCGACTGCGTGGCTGCCCGTCTTCCCGGACCTTCCCCCAAAACCCGGCTCGGATTCCGCGAGCACGAGACCGACGAGCAGTACGCAAGCTACCAGCGCGACATCGAGCAATTCACGCGCAACCACGCCGTCTTTCTCCGCTTCTGCCAGGTGCTCTGCACCCATCTCGGCAACCACCTGACGTGCCGGGAAGGCCCATGCCGGCGCAACGGCGCCTGCACTGGTATCCGCGACCAGGATCGCTTCGACATACCGTCAGTGCTCTTCCCGCCCTGCGTGCCGCTCGACTACGAGATCACCGAGACCTACCGCCAGGAGATCGTCGCCGAGGCAAAGCGCCTCGCGGCAAGGGGAAATGAGGGTGGGCCGCCGGAAAACGGCGGCGGTGCGGCACGCAAGCGCAAAGGCCATCGCCCCCTCCCCGTTGCACGCCCGGCAAAGACCGCATAACTAGGCCGAAACCAACCGACAGGCGTTCGATCATGGATCTGCTCAAGCTTCTCGCGCTCGACGAAGAAGACCTGAAGATCGTCTCCGCCCATGTGCAGGATGCGGTGATGAAGGTCGGCGACCTCGAATTCGCCGCCGCCACGAAGCAATTCGTCGTGCCGATGTACCGCTTCGCCTGGGAGAAGGACGCCACGGTGAGCAAGCCGCAGCCCGAGCGGCGCAACAGCGTGCTGCATTTCGACCGCGTGCAGGCGGCGAAGCTTTCCGGCATTTCCCGCGGCAAGCCCGATGAGGTGCTGTCGCTGCTCGCTATCACCTATGCCGCGACGGACGCGCCGGCCGGCACGGTCGACCTCGTCTTCGCCGGCGGCGGCACGATCAGGCTCGAGGTCGAATGCGTCGAAGCGCGGCTCGTCGATCTCGGCGGCGCCTGGGAGGCCTCCTCCCGTCCCGCTCACAAGACCGATAGGGACTGACCGACAGAATGGCCATCACGCTCCGCCAGTCCGACCAGGATTTCGAGACGCGCTTCGCCGCCTTCCTCGCCACCAAGCGTGAGTCCTCGCCTGACGTAGACGCGACCGTGCGCGAGATCATCGCCCGCGTGCGCGCCGAGGGCGACGCCGCGCTCATCGACTACACGAAAAAGTTCGACCGCGCGGACCTGGCGGCGCTGGGTATCGCGGTCACAAGGGACGACATCGAGGCGGCCTACAAGGCGGCCGATCCCGAAACCGTGGACGCGCTGAAATTCGCGCGTGACCGCATCCGCTCGCACCACGCGCGCCAGAAACCTGCGGACGACCGTTATGTGGACGCATCAGGGGTCGAGCTCGGCTCGCGCTGGACGGCGATCGAGGCGGCCGGCCTTTATGTGCCCGGCGGCACGGCGAGCTATCCGAGTTCGGTGCTGATGAACGCCGTTCCCGCCGCGGTGGCCGGCGTCGAGCGCATCGTCATTACCGTGCCCGCGTCGGGCGGCGTCATCAACCCGCTGGTGCTCGTCGCCGCCGACCTCGCCGGCGTCTCCGAGATCTACCGCGTCGGCGGTGCGCAGGCGATTGCAGCACTTGCCTACGGCACCGAGACGATCCGCCCGGTGGCGAAAATCGTCGGACCGGGCAACGCCTATGTCGCCGCCGCCAAGCGGCAGGTGTTCGGCACTGTCGGCATCGACATGATCGCCGGTCCTTCCGAGGTTCTCGTTGTCGCTGACCGCGACAACGATCCCGACTGGGTCGCCGCCGACCTCTTGGCGCAGGCCGAGCACGACGCTTCGGCGCAATCCATCCTGCTTACCGACGATGCGGCTTTCGCCGGTGAGGTCGAGGCGGCCGTCGAACGGCAATTGCAGACGCTGCCGCGCGCGGCAACCGCCGCGGCGAGCTGGCGCGATTTCGGCGCCGTCATCCTGGTCGACGATCTCTTCGCGGCAATCCCGCTCGTCGACCGCATCGCCGCCGAGCATGTCGAACTCGCCATCGCCGACGCCGAAACCTTCCTCGCCCGCATGCGCAACGCCGGGGCCGTCTTCCTCGGACGCCATACGCCCGAGGCCATAGGCGACTATGTGGGCGGCTCGAACCATGTGCTGCCCACCGCGCGCTCGGCCCGCTTCTCCTCCGGCCTCTCCGTGCTCGACTTCATGAAGCGCACTTCGGTGCTGAAGCTCGGCGCGGAGGAGCTTCGCAAGCTCGCGCCGGCGGCCATCGCGCTCGCGAACGCCGAAGGCCTCGAC
>JAEYXI010000435.1 GCA_023428515.1 Pseudomonadota bacterium
CCTCCTCGATGGCGAGGTTGGTCTGTGCCGGGACGGTGGCGCGCAGCATGGCGTCGCCGACGCGCAGCGTGAGGATCTTTTCCACGCCGTGGTTCTCGACGTCGTGCACCTTCGCCTCGACCGGCGCGCCTGATTCCACCACCACGTCCTCCGGACGGATGCCGAAGGTCAGCGCGCGCCCCTCGGTCTTGCCGTTGCCGCCCTCATAGGGCAGTTCGAAATTGAGCGGCGCCATGACGGCGCGTCCCGACACCAGCTTGCCGTCGATCAGGTTCATCGGCGGCGAGCCGACGGCGCGCGCGACGAATGTGTTCTTCGGATTGTTGTAGATCTCGTTCGGCGTGCCGGTCTGCACCAGATGGCCGTGGTTCAGGACGCCGACCTTGTCGCCCATCGACATCGCCTCGATCTGGTCGTGCGTGACGAACAGGAACGTTTGGCCGAGATTCATCTGGATGTTCTTGAGCTCGGTCCGCAGCGCCTCGCGCAGCTTGGCGTCGAGCGCCGACAGCGGCTCGTCCATCAGGAACACGCGCGGCTTGCGTACGATCGCCCGGCCGATCGAGACGCGCTGCATCTCGCCGCCGGACAGCTTGTCGGTCTTGCGCTCCAGGAGATGCTCGATGCGCAGCGTCTTCGCCACGCGGGTGACACGCTCGGCGATCTCCGCATCGGGCACGCGGCGCAGTTTCGACTTCAGCGGGAATTCGAGGTTCTGCCGGACCGTGTAGCGCGGGTAGAGCGAGTATTGCTGCAGCACCAGCGCCACGTCGCGCTCGGCAGCACCCCAATCGGCGACGTCGGCGCCGTCGATGAAGACCTGCCCCTCGGTCGGCTTTTCGAGGCCCGCGATGATGCGCAGCGTGGTGGTCTTGCCCGCACCGGTCTCGCCGAGGAGGACAAAAAACTCGCCATCGGCGATGTCGAGGTTGAGATGGCGCAGTGCGGTGTGGCTGCCGAACTTCTTCGTGACGTTCTTGAGCTGGATGTGAGCCATCAGAGCCGTACCCCGAGCGACTGGCCGCTCTCAGTGTCGAAGAAGTGCGCCTGCGTCGGGTCGATGCGGGCGAACACCCGGTCGCCGGCCTTTGCGACGAAGCCCGAGCGTGTGCGGGCGCGCAGCATCTGCGAGCCGAACTTCAGGTCGATGATGTCATATGAGCCGAGCGGCTCGATGATATGCGCTTCGGCAGGCAGGAAACCGTCGGCCGCCTCATGCGCGATGACGACGCCTTCCGGCCGCACGCCGAGCGACAGCTTTTTGCCGGCGCTGCCGTTCAGCTTGCCGATAAGTTCGGCCGGAAACGCAAAACCTTCGGGCGCGCCCTCGACGGTGACCGCGGCCTTGCCCTTCTGTTCCGCCACCGTGGCGCCGGCAATGTTCATCACCGGACTGCCTACGAATTGCGCGACGAAGAGATTCGCTGGATGCGCATAAACCTCTTCCGGGCTGCCGACCTGCTGCAGCACGCCCTCATGCATGATGACGATGCGGTCGGCGAGGCTCATCGCCTCGATCTGGTCGTGCGTGACATAAATGGTCGTCGAGCCCTGCTTGATATGCAGCCGCTTGATCTCGGCGCGCATCTCCTCGCGGAGCTTCGCGTCGAGCGCGCCGATCGGCTCGTCCATCAGCATGGCCTTGGGACGGCGCACCAGCGCGCGGCCGATGGCGACGCGCTGCATGTCGCCGCCCGACAGCGCCGATGGCTTCCTGTCGAGCAGTTCGGTGATGCGCAGCACCTTGGCGATCTCGCGCACCTCCCTGTCGATCTCCGCCCTTTGCATGCGGGTGGCGCGCAGCGGGAAGGCGATGTTCTCGAAGACCGTCATGTGCGGATAGAGCGAGAAGGACTGGAACACCATGGCGATGTCCCGGTCCGAGCATTTCAGGTGCTGCACCGCCTGGCCGTCGATGAGGATGTCGCCCTCGTCGATCGTCTCCAGCCCGGCGATGGCGCGCAGCGTCGTCGTCTTGCCGCAACCCGACTGTCCCAGCAGCACGATGAATTCGTTGTCCTCGATCTTGAGGTTGAGGTCCTTGATGACCTGGACGGCGCCGAAGAATTTCTGGACGCCACGAAGCTCGATCTGGGTCATGACCGACCTCCCGAATGACCACCGGGTGCCGTGCCGTCATGATGGTCCGAGACGTCGAAGACGCCGTCCGTGCTTTCCTTGTCGCCCGCCGGCTTGCCGAACCAGCCGGTGAACATGAAGGTCAAGAGTCCGATCAGGATGATGGTCACACCGTAGCGATGGAGGAACAGGTTCCAGGGTTGGCAGAGCGCGACGAAGCCGAGCACCATCACGATCTCCGCGATCCTTTGCAGCTTGGCGCTCGATATCATTTGCGGATCGCTCCGAAGCTCATGCCGCGCAGCAGGTGGTTGCGGAGCAGGAAGGTGAAGATTGCGACCGGCAGCAGGAAGAGCACCGTGCCCGCAGCGATCACCGTCCAGTCGGGCAGGCCGGAGCCGACCTGGCTGGGGATGAAGGGCGGCGCGGTCTGCGCGCGGCGATTGGTCATGATCAGCGCGAAGGCATATTCGTTCCATGCGGTGATGAAGCAGAAGACGGCGGTGGCGGCGATGCCGGTCGCGGCCTCCGGAATGACGATCTTGAAGAACGCCTCCATGCGGGTGTAGCCGTCGACGAGCGCCGCCTCCTCATACTCCCTGGGGATCTCGTCGATGAAGCCCTTCATCAGCCACACCGAGAAGGAGAGGTTGAAGGCGGTGTAGAGGATGATGAGGCCCCAATGCGTGTCGTTGAGGCCGACCGCGCGGTACATCAGGAACATCGGGATCGCCACCACGACGGGTGGCAGCATGCGCGTCGAAAGGATGAAGAAGAGGAGATCCGCCTCCCCTTTCACCCTGAATCGCGAGAAGCCGTAGGCGGTGATCGTGCCCATCGAGACGGCGAGCAGCGTCGAGGTGATGGCCACGATCAGCGAGTTCATGAAGCGGCTGGGATAGGCCGACCACTGAACCTGTCCCTTGCCGTCGCGCA
>JAEYXI010000516.1 GCA_023428515.1 Pseudomonadota bacterium
ACCTGAAGCGCGAGCGCCAGCAGGCCGGCCGCTTCCTTTCGCTGGTGGTCGACTACAAGAAGAAGATCGGGTTCAAGGGTACGATCCTGATAGAGCCGAAACCCCAGGAACCAACGAAGCACCAGTACGACTATGATGTCGCGACCGTGTACGGCTTCCTGAAGGAGTTCGGGCTCGAGAAGGAGGTCAAGGTCAACATCGAGCAGGGCCACGCGATCCTGGCCGGCCACTCCTTCGAGCACGAACTGGCGCTGGCCTCATCGCTTGGCATCTTCGGTTCCATCGACATGAACCGCAACGACTATCAGTCCGGCTGGGACACCGATCAGTTCCCCAACAATGTTCCGGAAATGGCGCTGGCCTATTACTACGTGCTGCAGGCGGGCGGCTTCAAGACCGGCGGCACCAACTTCGACGCCAAGATCCGCCGCCAGTCGATCGACCCGCAAGACCTGCTGATCGCCCATATCGGCGCGATGGATTGTTGTGCGCGCGGCCTGAAGGCAGCGGCAAGGATGGTCGAGGACAAGGCGCTGTCCGGGCCGCTCGAGGAGCGTTACGCCGGCTGGAAATCGGCCGAAGGCAAGGCGATGCTGTCGGGCAAACGTTCGCTCGAACAGATTGCCGAGCGCGTGGTCAACAAGAAGATCGAGCCGCAGCCGAAATCCGGCCGGCAGGAATATCTGGAAAATATCGTCAACCGTTACGTCTGACGGGAAAAATCAAGGCTTTGCCGGACCGGCAAAGCCTTTTCCTTCAAGCGATGTCTGCCGCAACGGCAGTAACAAAAGTGTCGTCGGTTCGACATGTCTTTGCCTTCAGCCTGTCACGAAGGACGGCTAGATTCAACGCATGGAAACGAACCGCACGACGATATATCCTCAGAGCGGCTTCGACGCGCAGGTCGGAGCTTTGCTCGATCGCGTTCATGAATCGGCGTCGATCGTCGACAGCCTGATGGCGATGCCGCTGCCCGGCGAAGACGATGCGCCACGCGAGTGGAACACGGCGGTGACGCGTCGCTTGGAGCGGCGGCTTGCAGACGCCATGCGCGCGATCATCGAGCCCGACGAACCCGAACGGCGCAGCGCCTAACCCTTCCGCAGTGCCGTTGGCGGCTTGCCGAACGACCGCGAAAAAGCTCTTGAGAACGCCGCCGCCGACGAAAAGCCGGTGCGGGCGGCGATGTCGGCCATGGCGATACGCGTGTCGACAACGAGCTTGCGCGCCGCGGTCAGGCGCAGCCTGAGATAATAGGCGCCCGGCGTCTCACCGATTGACTTGCGGAAAACACCTTCCAGCGTGCGCGGCGTCACGCCGGTCCGCTTGGCGATCGCATCGATGCCCAGCGGCCGGTCGATGTTCGCCTCCATCAGCCGGATCGCCTGAGCGAGGCGGGGATCGTAGCCGTCGAGCCTGCCGAGCGAGACCAACGGCTGTGTGTCCGTCGCGGCGTGCGACTGGTCGTAGATGAAGACACTCGCCACATCGAGCGCGGTCGCCATGCCGAGGCGGGATCGTATCAGATGCAGCATCAGGTCGAAGGTCGGCGAGGCGCCGCCGGTGGTGAACGCCGGACCGTCGATGACATAGCGGTCTGGTCGCACGTCGCTTCCTGGAAATGCGGCGGCAAAGTCTTCCATGTCCTCCCAATGCGTGGTCGCCGCACGGCCTTCGAGAAGGCCGGCGCGCGCGACCAGCCATGTGCCGGCTTCGATGCCGCCGAAGGCACGAGCGGAGCGGGCAGCCCGGCGCAACCCTTGCAGGAACGCCGCCGTCGCATAGCCCTGCGTGCCGAAACCGGCGACGACGACGATCATGTCGGTCTTGGCGAGGGGGTCGAAACGGCCGCTGACCGCCACCGGCAGGCCGCAGGTGGTGAATGCAGGCTCGCCACTCACCGAGACGAGCCTGTAGCGGAACAGTTCTTCGCCAGAGATGCGGTTGGCTGCGCGCAGCGGGTCGATGGCTGAAGCTACGCACATGATCGAGGCGCCGGAGAAAATCAGAAAGGTGACGTCGAGCGGTGTCCGCTCGGCCTGGAAGACGCTTCGTCTTTCGTTTTTTGCCATGTTGCATTCGTAAAACGCAAAGCAGGCTGCTGCAAGTCGCGGCAAGATCGGTTCATCAAGGGAGAGATAGATGCCACTTGCCATGAACCGCGAGGTCTTCATCACTTGCGCCGTCACCGGATCAGGCGGCACGCAGGATCGTAGCCCGCACGTGCCGCGTTCGCCGAAGCAGATCGCCGACTCGGCGATCGACGCGGCCAAGGCAGGTGCCGCGATCGTGCATTGCCATGTGCGCGATCCCGAGACGGGCAAGCCGCGCCGCGACGTCGCACTCTACCGCGAGGTGACTGAGCGCATCCGCGACGCCGGTGTCGACGTGGTGCTGAACCTGACGGCCGGCATGGGCGGCGACATGGTGTTCGGCTCGGTGGAGAGCCCGCTGCCGTTGAAGGAGCAGGGCACCGACATGGCCGGCGCTTCCGAGCGCGTCGAGCATGTGCGCCAGTGCCTTCCGGAGATCTGCACGCTCGACTGCGGCACCATGAATTTCAACGAAGCCGATTACGTCATGACCAACACGCCCGGCATGCTGCGTGCCATGGGCGGCCTGATGACCGGGATGGGCGTGAAGCCGGAGATAGAGGCCTTCGACACCGGGCACCTGTGGTTCGCCAAGCAGCTCGTGACCGAGGGCGTGCTGAAACCGGATGCCTTGGTGCAGCTCTGCATGGGCGTGCCGTGGGGCGCGCCTGACGACCTCAACACCTTCATGGCGATGGTGAACAACGTGCCGCCGGAATGGATCTTTTCCGCCTTCTCGCTTGGCCGCAGCCAGATGGCCTATGTCGCGGCAGCGGTGCTCGCGGGCGGCAATGTGCGCGTCGGGCTGGAGGACAATCTCTGGCTCGACAAGGGCGTGCTGGCGACCAACGCGCAACTCGTCGAGCGTGCCGTCACCATCGTCGAAAATCTCGGCGCACGCGTGATCGGGCCGGAAGAAGTGCGGCAAAAACTCAATCTCACCAAGCGCGCGCCGCTGGCGGCGTAATCGAGGGGCAAAATCATGACCATCACCAAGGCGGCCGCGATCGGCGGCGGCGTGATTGGGGCGGGCTGGGTGGCCCGACTGCTGCTCAACGGCATCGACGTTTCGATCTACGACCCCGATCCCGAGGCATCGCGCAAGGTCGGCGAGGTGATGAAGGGCGCGCGACGCGCCTACAGGAAGATGCTGCCGGACGGCCTGCCCAAGGAAGGCAAGCTGACCTTCGCCAAGACCATCGCCGAGGCGGTGAAGGACGCGGATTTCATCCAGGAAAGCGTGCCGGAGCGCCTCGACCTCAAGCACAAGGTGCTGGCCGAGATCGACGCGCATGCGCCGGCCAATTCCATTGTGGGCTCGTCGACGTCGGGCATCCTGCCGACCGACATGCAGGTGGCGATGAAGAAGCATCCCGAGCGGCTGGTGGTCGGCCATCCGTTCAATCCGGTCTACCTGCTGCCGCTGGTCGAGATCGTCGGCGGCAAGCAGACATTCCCGGAGGCGGTCGAGGTCGCCAAGGAAATCTATGCCTCGATCGGCATGAAGCCCGTTGTCATCCGCAAGGAGATAGAAGCCTTCGTCGGCGACCGCATCCTGGAGGCGGCATGGCGCGAGGCGCTGTGGCTGATCAAGGACGGCATCTGCACGGTCGAGGAACTCGACGACATCATGCGCTACTCCTTCGGCATACGCTGGGCGCAGATGGGCATGTTCCAGGTCTATCGCGTCGCCGGCGGCGAGGCCGGCATGCGCCACTTCATGGCGCAGTTCGGGCCGTGCCTGAAATGGCCGTGGACCAAGCTGATGGATGTGCCGGAGTTCAACGACGAGCTGGTCGATTTGATTGCGACTCAGTCTGACGAGCAGTCCGACCGCTGGTCGATCCGCGAGCTCGAAAAGATCCGCGACGACAATCTGGTCGCGATCATGGAAGCGCTTGGAA
>JAEYXI010000598.1 GCA_023428515.1 Pseudomonadota bacterium
CTGTTCAAGATCGCCAACGACATCCGCCTGCTCGGCTCCGGACCGCGTTCCGGCCTCGGCGAGCTCGCCCTCCCGGAGAACGAGCCCGGCTCGTCGATCATGCCGGGCAAGGTCAACCCGACGCAGAGCGAAGCGATGACCCAGGTCTGCATCCAGGTGTTCGGCAACAATTCGTCGATCTCGTTTGCCGGCAGCCAGGGCCATTTCGAACTCAACGTCTACAACCCGCTGATGGCCTACAACTTCCTGCAGTCGGTGCAGCTCCTTGCCGACGCCGCCGTCTCCTTCACCGACAATTGCGTGGTCGGCATCGAGGCCCGCGAGGACAACATCAAGGCGGCGCTGGAGCGCTCGCTGATGCTGGTCACCGCGCTGGCGCCCACCATCGGCTACGACAACGCCGCCAAGATCGCCAAGACCGCGCACAAGAACGGCACCACGCTGCGCGAGGAGGCGCTGAAATCGGGCCTCGTCACGGAGGCAGACTACGACCGGCTGGTGCGCCCGGAGGACATGACGCATCCGGGCTGAAAATTGGAATGTTCTTTCTTTATGAACAAAGTGTCAGGAAATACGCATCTTCTGTGAACGAGCGGTTCTCGATATATCGGACGCACCAATCGCTATCCTAAACGGAGAACTGACATGTCCACTTCCGTGACTGCCGGCCAGGCCGGAACTTCCGGCGCTTCGGTCGCCATCCTCGTCGGCCGCATCCTGCTTGCGGCCATGTTCGTGCTGGCCGGCTTCGGCAAGCTGACCGATATTGCCGGTACCGCCGGCTGGTTCGGCAGCATTGGCCTGCCGGCTCCGACCATTCTGGCCGTTCTGGTCGGCCTGCTCGAACTCTTCGGCGGCCTCGCCGTCATCGTCGGCTACAAGACCCGCATCGCGGCCCTGGCGCTCGCGATCTTCGCCATCGGTGCGACGCTGATTGCGCATACGAACTTTGCCGACATGACGCAGTTCCTGATCTTCCAGAAGAACTTCGCGGTAGTCGGCGGTCTCCTGGTCCTCGCCTTCGCGGGCGCCGGCGCATTGTCGCTCGACGCGCGCCGGGCCTGACACGCCGATCCATCGACGCGAAAAGCCTGGAGCGATCCGGGCTTTTTTGTCGACGCGGGAAAGTTCGTCCACGCCCCGCCGTTAGCCCTTATGATCGCGGTACGAATAGCGTGCGGTCACAAGGGAGGTTCTCATGCCAGCGAATGCGGCGCTTCTCGCGGCCCGGCTTCTCCTCGCCTTCCTCTTCCTTGCTTCCGGTTTTTCGGCGCTTGGCGACATGGCCGGCACGGTAAGCTATTTTTCTTCCCTCGGCTTTCCCGCCCCGCTTTTGGTTGCCTGGGCGACCTGCCTGCTCGAGATCGCGGCCGGTGTGCTTGTCGTCATTGGCTTGCAGACGCGCGCCACCGCTCTACTGCTCGCCGCCTTCTGCATCGCGGCAGCATTCATCGGCCATCTTGGCCAGGGTGGCGAAGATCCCGCGCTCGCCTTCATGCACACCCAGGCGCTGATGAAGGATCTCGCAATAGCTGGCGGCTTGCTTGCGCTGGCGATCGCCGGCCCCGGCGCATGGTCGGTTGACGCGCGGTGGCGCTAACCCCGTCAGCCGATGGCGAGTTCTAGCTTCTTCCCCGAAATCTTCGCCAATTGCGCCAGCCGTCCGACGGGCCGCTCGCCGTACAGGCCGGCGAACTCCGACGGGATTATCAGCGCGAGCACGCCGCCGTCGCGCTTTTCCCATTTCAACCGCGGCATCACCCCCGGCATCGAGGCGGTCAGCAGATAGACGACGCGCATCATCGCCGCGAGCAACCTGGCACGCTCGACGTAGCGCGGGGTCGCCAGCGCCTTCAGTTCCGGCGCGATCGCATCGTTGAAGACGCCGTCGTTGCGGAAGGCGTTGACCAGCGCGAGGAACAGCCGGCCCGGATGGTCGACTCCGATGAAGGAGGCGTGCGCGATGATGTTCAGCGACTGCGTCCCGCGATACTCAGGATGCGCGCGCCAGCCTATGTCGGCCAGCAGGCAGGCAGCATGGCGGTAGCGCGCTTCGTCCCCGGTCTCGACGATGTCGAAGGCCTTCAGCGTCTCCGCCGTCCATGCCACCAGCTCGTGCGCATGGGTTACCGAGCGAGCCCTGAGCAGCGCCAGTTCCTCTGCCGCCGAGATCAGCGGGTCGGTCCGCCGTTCCTCCTCCGTCAGCAACGAGTAGAGAAAGCCCTCGCGAACGCCGAGCGCGGAGACGGCGATCTCGGAGGGCTGCATCGCCGCGATGATCTCCAGCAGGACGATCGCGCCATAGGGCAGCAGCGCCCGGCGCACCTTGGACACGCCTTCGATGCCCTTGATCTTGTCGATGTCGCCGCGCGCAACCTTCTGCAGGAAGGAAACCGAGTTGGCGATGTTCATCTCGTAATGATGCATCACCGCCAAGGGATAGTTGGTGGTGAGCATGTGCAGTCGCGCAAGATTTCGCCAGGTGCCGCCGACCGCATAGAAGGGCCGGCCCGCGCCGGCGTGCAGCAGTTCGGCCCGGGCGATCTGCTCGCGCGCGATCTTGGCCGCCGTAGCGAAAGAGTTCTTGGCCATGTCCTGGAGCCTGAGGCCGCCGAGCGGCAAGGTGATGCCGTCGCCGATCGCCTCGCCGCTGACGTCAACCAGTTCGAGGCTGCCGCCGCCGAGGTCGCCGGCGATCCCATTGGCCGGATGGAAACCAGAAATGACGCCAAGCGCCGAATAGTACGCTTCCTCGCGACCGGAGAGGACGCGGATCTCTGTGCCGAGCACAGCTTCGACGCGGTGGACGAAATCGGCTCCGTTCTCGGCTTCTCGGGCGGCGGCGGTGGCGATCACATGGAGTTCTTCCGCCCCCGCTTGCTCCGAAAGCGCCCGAAAGCGCCCGAATTCGTCCATGGCGCGCGTCACCGCATCCGGATCGAGCTTGCCGGTCGACACGATGCCGCGGCCAAGTCCGGCCAGCATCTTCTCGTTGAAAAGCACCGTCGGCGAGCGCGCAATGCCCTCGTAGACGACAAGTCGGATCGAGTTCGAGCCGATGTCGACAACGGAGAGCGGCCTGCGATCCTGCAGCCGCCCCTGGGAAAGAGATATCATCCGGTCTGGGACGCGTTGGCCTTTTTGCGGCGCTTGAACTGGGCGATCTGCTTGGGCGCATGCGATTTCAGCGCGTCGCCCCGTCCGGATAGGCTCGGGTTGGTCATGAAGTATTCCTGCGCGTTGAACGGTTCCTCGCCCTCGTCCAGCGCGATCCGCCGTGAGGTGCCGTCGGGCAATACTTCAAAACTTTGCTGGTTGTCCATTATGTTTCCGAGCATGATCTGGCCCAGGATTTGCTCATGCACGGTCGGGTTGGTGATCGGCACCAGCGTTTCGACGCGCCGATCCAGGTTGCGCGGCATCAGGTCCGCCGAGCCGATATACACAAGCGCCTCGTCGGACGGCAGGCCATGACCGTTGCCGAAACAGTAGATGCGGCTGTGCTCCAGGAAGCGCCCGACGATCGACTTGACGCGGATGTTCTCCGACAGGCCGGGCACCTGCGGGCGCAGGCAGCATATGCCGCGTACAACGAGATCGATCTCGACGCCGGCGCGGCTCGCTTCATAGAGCGCATCGATCACTGTCGGATCGACGAGCGAGTTCATTTTCATCCAGATCTTGGCCGGACGGCCCGCCTTCGCATGCTCGATCTCCTCGCTGATATGCCCGAGGATCCGGCTTCTCAGCGTATAGGGCGAGAGCGCGATCTTCATGTTGGCGGTCGGCTCGGCATAGCCGGTGATAAAGTTGAATATCTGCGCCACGTCTCGCGCGATCGACGGATCGGTCGTGAAGAAGGACAGGTCGGTGTAGATGCGCGCGGTGATCGGATGGTAGTTGCCGGTCCCGAGATGCACGTAGTTGCGCAGCTTGCCGTCCTCGCGGCGGACGACCAGCGACATCTTCGCATGCGTTTTCAGTTCGATGAAACCGAACACGACCTGCACGCCGGCCCGCTCCAAATCGCGTGCCCAGCGGATGTTCGCCTCCTCGTCGAAGCGCGCCTTGAGCTCGACCAGCGCCGTCACCGACTTGCCGGCTTCCGCAGCGTCGACCAGCGCGCGCACCACCGGGCTGTCGTTGGAGGTGCGGTAGAGGGTCTGCTTGATCGCGACAACCTCCGGGTCGGCGGCCGCCTGGCGCAGGAACTGCACCACGACGTCGAACGATTCGTAGGGGTGGTGGACGACGATGTCCTTCTCGCGGATGGCCGCAAAACAGTCGCCGCCATGTTCGCGGATGCGTTCGGGGAAGCGTGGGTTGTAGGGCGTGAACTTCAAATCGTCGCGCGGTATCGCCACGATCTCCGAAATCTGATTCACCGCAAGCGGCCCCCTCAGCACGCTGATGCGGTTGCCGGCCACGCCGAGTTCGCCGGCCACGAAGTCACGAAGTTCCTCCGGTATCTGGCTGTCGAACTCGATACGGATCACCGAGCCGCGGCGGCGGCGCTTCAAGGCCGTCTCGAACAGCCGCACGAGATCCTCGGACTCCTCCTCAACCTCGATATCGCTGTCGCGGATGATGCGGAACGTGCCGGAGCCCTTCACCTCATAGCCGGGGAAGAGCTTGCCGATGAACAGCCCGACGGTCGCCTCGATCGGGATGAAGCGGATCTCCGATTTGCGGTCGGGCAGCCGGATGAAGCGCCTCAGCGCCGTCGGCAGGCGCAGCAGCGCCGTCATGCCCTCACCGTCCTTGAGGTGGCGCAACTGCAGCGCGATCGAGAAGCCGAGTTTGGGGATGAACGGGAA
>JAEYXI010000685.1 GCA_023428515.1 Pseudomonadota bacterium
GATGCGCATAGGGATCGTCGATCCAGTCTGCGTCGACCTTGCCGGCATGGCCGGCGCGACGGGCCAGAAGATCGTGCAAGATCGAGGAAATCTTCATGACGCCGCTCCCGTTTCATCCATTGGGTGCCGGATTTTCCGCCCGAACTCAGCTAACTGCAATTCAGATGTGCTGGTGGCTGGATTTAGAAAAACTGGATACCATCGCCGCATGGACAGGCTCGGCAAGGTGCATCTCAACGGCTTGCGCGCGGTGGAGACCGTGGCGCGGCGCGGTTCGCTACAGAAGGCAGCGGACGAGCTCGGCGTGTCGGCGAGCGCGGTTTCGCAGCTCGTCAACCGCGCCGAGAAGCAGGTCGGGCGACCAGTGTTCGAGCGCACGCGCACCGGGCTGGTGCCGACCGAGTTCGGCCGGCGATTCTGCGAGCGATTGACCGCCGCGTTCCGCGAACTGTCGGGCGCGATGGCTCTGGCCGAGGACGATGCCGGCAACAGGCTAGTGGTATCGGTGGCGCCGGCCTTCGCAGCGCGCTGGCTGGTGCCGCGACTCAGCCGCTTCTACGCGGCATATCCGGAGATCGTGCTGCGCATCGAGGCGTCGACCCAGATCGCCGACCTCGACCGCTCAGACATCGACGTCGCAATCCGCATGGGCGACGGCGAATGGCCGGGCGTGCAGGCAGAGTTGCTCTTCGCGCAACGCATTTTTCCGGTCTGCGCGCCTGATATCGCCAGGCGGCTGAAGCGGGTCGAGGATCTTTCTCACGAATGGGTGATCCGCGAGGAGAACGGAATGGTGGAATGGGAGCGCTGGTTCGAGCAGGCCGGCGTCGAAGGCGTCGAGCCGTTGATGGGCGCGAGCTTCACCGATCCGAATCTCTGCCTTGAAGCGGCGATCGGCGGACAGGGCGTGATGTTGGCGTCACAGCTTCTCGCGGCAGACGCGCTCGCCGATGGCAGGCTCGTCGCGCCGTTCGGCGTTACAGCCGATAGCGGGCTGGGGTACTACATAGCGACATCCGCAGCCAAGAAACCGGGGCGCAAGGTGGCCGCGTTCAAGCGATGGCTAGAGGACGAGGCGGAGAAGACGCCGCAGTTCGGAGCGGGACCTAAGTAGGGCATGATCTTGTCCGAAAACCGGTTCCCACTTTTCGGGATCATGCCTTAGCGACCGGAAACAGCCTGCTCGTAGATCTCCGGCTTGAAGCCGACCGTGATGTTGCCGCCGACGTCGAGCACGGGACGCTTGATCAGCGTCGGGTGCGCCTGCATCAACGCGACTGCCTTCTTCTCGTCGAGGCCTTGCTTGTCGGCGTCCGGCAGCTCCTTGAAGGTGGTGCTTGCCTTGTTGAGCAGCTTCTCCCAACCGACCGCGCCCTTCCAGCGGGCGAGATTCTTCGGGTCGAGGCCTTCGGCGCGGTAATCGACGAAGCGGTGCTCGACACCCCTGCCCTCGAGCCAGGTGCGCGCCTTCTTCACCGTGTCGCAGTTCTTGATGCCGTATATGGTGACAGTCATGGTCAAATCTCCTGCGGTCGACATACGACGCACAGGGGATTCGTGGAAGCCCGGATGGCCTACTTAAGCCGCGCTTTTCACCCGCTCCGGGAACAGCGCAAGCAGCCCCTCAGGAGAGGCTTTCGCGATACCGCGCTCAGTGATCAGGCCGGTGACCAGCCGCGCCGGCGTCACGTCGAAGGCCGGGTTGGCGGCCGGTGTCTTCTCCGGGGAGATGCGGACCTGCGCGATGTCGCCGGACGCCGTCTTGCCCTGGACATAGGAAACCTCGTCGCCGGAGCGCTCCTCGATCGGGATTTCCTTGAGGCCGTCGTGGACGGTCCAGTCGATGGTCGGCGACGGGAGACCGACATAGAAGGGCACGCCGTTGTCATGCGCGGCGAGCGCCTTCAGATAGGTGCCGATCTTGTTGCAGACGTCGCCGTTGGCGGTGGTGCGGTCGGTGCCGACGATCACCATGTCGACCATGCCGTGCTGCATGAAGTGGCCGCCGGCATTGTCGACGATCAGCGTGTGCGGCACGCCATGACCTGCCATCTCCCAGGCGGTGAGCTGGGCGCCCTGATTGCGCGGGCGCGTCTCGTCGACATAGACGTGAACGGGGATGCCGGCCTCGGTCGCCAGATAGATCGGCGCGGTGGCGGTGCCGTAGTCCACCGTCGCCAGCCAGCCGGCATTGCAGTGAGTCAGGATGTTGACCGGCTCGCCAGGCTTTTTCCGAGCGGCGATCTTCCTGATCACCTCGAGACCATGCTTGCCGATCGAGCGGTTGAGCTCGATGTCCTCGTCGGCGATTTCTGCTGCGCGACGCCATGCGGCCGCGGCGCGCTCGGCGACCGGCAGCGGCGACAGCACGCGCTTCATTTCGTCGAGCGCCCAGCGCAGATTGATCGCGGTCGGCCGCGTCTCGTGCAGCCGGTGCCAGACTTTTTCAAGCGCAGCATCCGACGCGTCGTTGTTCATCTGGATGGCGACGCCGTAAGCGGCGGTGACGCCGATGAGCGGTGCGCCGCGCACCCACATGTCGTGGATCGCAGTGGCGATACCTTCGACGGTGCCGACCGTCTCGACGCGGAAGTCATGCGGCAGCCAGCGCTGATCGATGATGTCGACCGAGCGGCCGTCCTCATTAACCCAGATTGTGCGGTAATGACGATCTCCGACGTTCACGAGACTGTTCCCTTTTCGAATCGTGCGGCGAGCGCATTGATCTCGTCGAGGCCGTGGATGCGTTCGCGGTTGACCGCGAGATGGCGGCCGAACTTCAACGCCTTCGCCTCACAT
>JAEYXI010000479.1 GCA_023428515.1 Pseudomonadota bacterium
CTCCGACGCTGACGGGGAGAAGAGAGAGGCTCAAGCGTCGGTGCCCCCCTCTCCCTGCGTGCGGGGAGAGGGTAAGGGTGAGGGGCAGGGCAGCCATCCGGCAGGTGCGCTCGGCAGCGAGAGGGGCGTCGATTTCCGCCTTCCGGCCTCAGGAGACGCAGTCGGCGCGTCGCCGGTCAGGCTGGACGGCGTGCCGAAAGTGACCGGCGCGGAAAAGTTTGGCGCGGACGGCTTTCCCGTCGATGCGCTTTCGGTAGTGGTTGTGCGCTCGCCGCACTACAGCGCCCGCTTCAGCTTCGGCGATCTCGACGCCTATATGCGTGGCCATGCGGGCGTTGTGGCGGTGTTCACGGCGGCGGACATTCCCGGAAAGAACTGCTTCGGCGCAATTCCGCAGTTTGCCGACCAGCCGGCGCTGGCTGACGGTTTCGTGCGGTTCCGTGGCGAGGCGGTCGCCTTGATTGCGGGTGAGCGCGCTGCGATTGCCGGGCTCGATCTTGCGGAGTTTCCCGTCGCCTGGAGCGAGGAGCCGCATGTGCTCGACCCATGCGAGGCGGCGAAGGAGGGCGCGGGGCTGCTGCATGACGGCAGGCCGGGCAACATCCTGACGACCGGGCTGGTCGAGCGCGGCGATGTGGAGGCGGCCTTGAAGGGTGCGGCGCATGTCGCCTTCGGCGCCATCGAGACCTCCTATGTCGAGCATGCCTATATCGAGTCGGAGGCCGGCTTCGCATACATGGACGGCGACACGCTGGTCGTGTCGGCCTGCACCCAGGCGCCGCATATGGACCGCGACGACACGGCGCTGGTGCTCGGACTGCCGGTGGAACAAGTGCGTATCGTGCCGGCGGCGACCGGTGGCGGTTTTGGGTCGAAGATCGATGTCTCGCTGCAGCCGCTGATCGGGCTGGTTGCGCTGAAGACGGGCAGGCCGGCCGCGCTCGCCTATACCAGGCAGGAATCGATGACCTCGACCACCAAGCGCCACCCCGCCTCGATGCGAGCCTCGATCGGCGTGGATGCCGAGGGCAAGGTGGTCGGCATGATGTTTTCCGGCGACTTCAATACCGGGGCCTATGCGAGCTTCGGGCCGACGGTGGCGAACCGCGTGCCGGTGCATGCCTCCGGTCCGTACTTCACGCCGAACTACCGCGCCGATGGCCGCGCCATCCACACCAATGGGCCGATCTCCGGCGCCTTCCGCGGCTTCGGCGTGCCGCAGGCGACGATCACGCAGGAAACGCTTTACGACGAGCTTGCCGAAAAGCTTGGCTTGGACCGGCTGGCCTTCCGGCTGAAGAACGCGCTGCGCGACGGCGACAGCACGGTCACCGGGCAGAGGCTGGAGAGCGGCGTCGGCATAGCTGCCTGCCTGGAGGCGCTGCAGCCGCACTGGATGCGGGCGCTGGCCGAGGCCGAGGCGTTCAATGCAAGGCATACGGATCGCAAGCGCGGCGTCGGCGTCGCGTCATGCTGGTATGGTTGCGGCAACACGTCGATCGCCAATCCTTCGACGATCAAGGCGGGCATCTCGCGCGAGGGCGGCGTGATGCTGCACCAGGGCGCGGTCGATATCGGCCAGGGCTCCAACACGGTGATCGCGCAGATCTTCGCCGACGCGCTCGGCGTGCCGCTTGGCGATGTCAGGCTGGTCGGCGCGGACACGGCGATCACGCCCGACGCCGGCAAGACCTCGGCCTCGCGCCAGACTTTTATCTCGGGCAAGGCGGCGGAGAAGACGGCTAAGGCGCTGCGCGAGACCATATTGCGCTTCGCCAATGTCTCACCGGAAGCGGCGCTTTCATTCGAAGCTGGCGCGGTCGTGGTGCGCGAGGGCGAAGCCGTGAGGCGCATCGATCTTTCCGCGCTGCCGGCGGACGGCGAGGGCTATGTGTTCTCGGCGGTCGAGACCTACGACCCGCCGACGCTGCCGCTCGACGACAAGGGGCAGGGCAAGCCCTATGCGGTCTATGGCTGGGGCGCGCAGGTCGCCGAGCTGGACGTCGACATGAAGCTTGGCACGGTGAAGCTCGTGAAGATCACGGCGGCGCACGACGTCGGCCGCGCCATCAACCCGCTGCTGGTCGAAGGCCAGATCGAGGGCGGCATCGCGCAAGGCATCGGCATGGCGCTGATGGAGGAGTACATCCCCGGACGCACCGAGAATTTGCACGACTATCTGATCCCGACCATCGGCGATGTGCCGCCTATCGAATCGATCCTGATCGAGGTGCCCGACCCGGAAGGGCCGTATGGAGCGAAAGGGCTCGGCGAACACGTGCTGATCCCCACCGCGCCGGCGATCTTCAACGCCATCCGCCACGCGACCGGCGTGCTGGTGACGAAAGTGCCTGCGACGCCGACGCGCGTGCTGGCGGCGATCCGGGAGGCGCGGAGATGAGCGAGCTCGCCGAGCGCTTCGACACGCATGACCCCGGCGAGAAGCAGGTGGCGGAGAAGATCCGCTGCGATGCCTGCCCGGTGATGTGCTACATCGCCGACGGGCGCTCGGGCGCCTGCGACCGCTACGGCAATGTCGGCGGCAGGATCGTAAGGCTCGATCCGCTGACCATTCTCGAGCAGCGCGCCGAGACGGGCGGCGAGGCGGTTGCCTTTGATGCCGGGCAGGCGGGCGGCGGAGAGCTGGTCAACACGGGCAAGCGCTTCGTCACCGCGATCGGAGCGGGCACCACCTATCCCGACTACAAGCCGGCGCCCTTCATCGTCAGCCAGGAGGTCGAGGGCGTCGATCTCGTCACCGTGGTGACCGAGGGCATCTTCTCCTATTGCGGCGTCAAGGTGAAGATCGACACGGACCGCCATCTCGGCCCGGAAACGGCGACGGTGCGGGCGCAAGGCGAGGCGGTAGGCCATGTGACGACGGGCGAATACGGCTCGCAGATGCTGTCGCTCGGCGGCGTGCATCACCTGACCGGCGGCTCGAAGCAGGAGGGGCGCGCGACTTGCGACGCACTGCTCAACCTCTGCAACAAGCAGGCGGTGGAACTGACGATCGACGGCGGTGCTAGCGTTGTCGTGCAGGCCGGCAAACCGCCCGTCATCGACGGCAAGGTCGAGCACCGCATGCGCGTCGGCTGCGGCTCGGCGACGATCGGCATGTTCGCCGCGCAGTGGCGGGGAGTGGTCGACGAGGTGGTGGTGGTGGTCGACCACATCACCGGCGTGGTGTCCGAGCACCAGGCCGGCAAGGTGCTCGGATGGGAGGATACCGGAATAAAGATCATCGGCAGACGCTCGACGCCGGGCCGCTATTTCAAGGTGTCGGAGCCGGGCTTGGGCTGGGGCGGCACGACGATCTCCGATCCGCTGTCGATCCTCGGCGAGTGGAACCCGAAGAAGGGCGCTCGGGCAGGCATGTCGCTGCTGATGGTGTCCACGACCGGCGAGCAATTCGCCTATTACGAGCTCGACGACGCCTTGAAGCCGGTCGAAAAACCGTTCCCCGAGCGGCTCAGAAAATCGGTCGAGCTGATCGAGGAGAATTGCGAGCCGGCGCTCTGCACCGTGCTGTTCGTCGGCGGCGCCGGCGGTTCGCTCAGGGCCGGCGTTGTCGAGAACCCGGTGCGGCTGACGCGTTCGGTGCAGGGCCTGCGGACCTATGTTACGGTCGGCGGCGCGCCTGTTTATGTCTGGCCGGGCGGTGGCATCACGCTGATGGTCGACGTGTCGCGCGTGCCTGATAACGCCTTCGGCTACGTGCCGACCCCGGCGCTGGTGGCGCCGATCGAGTTCACGCTGTGCCGCGACGACTATGTGGCGCTGGGCGGTCATGCGGCCGAAATCCGCAGTGTCGAGGACGTGATGGCGACGGGCGGCGAATATCTCAACCCGCGCCGCGAGGCGGAAGCGTCGCATGAAAATCCCTGGCCGCCGCTGGCGCAACTGCATCGCTGGGAAGGCAGCACCCCATGAACGGGCCGCAGGCGCATATGCTGCAGGACGCTCGGCGGCTGCATCTGAACCACGGGCCGATCGACCTTGTTATCGAGGCGTTCGGCGACGCGGTGGAAGTCCGTGAGGCGTATGGGCAGGCGACGGTGCGTTTCCAGACCATCCTCGGCGAGCTGGTGGAAGAGCTGCCGGCGTTACGTCGTTCCGCGACGACGCAGTCGCGCGACTTCCGAGGCATGACGGCGCGGCGGATGGAGGCAGCGGTCGCGCCGCTTGCCGGCGAGAATTTCATCACGCCGATGGCAGCGGTGGCGGGATCGGTAGCCGACGAAATACTTGGCGTCATGGTTTCCGGGCGGACGCTCGAAAAAGCCTATGTCAACAATGGCGGTGACAGCGCGCTCTTCCTTGCGCCCGGCCAGTCGATGCGGCTGGCGATCGCCGGCACCGCCAAGGGTTTCGCCGACCGCATCCTGATCCGCGCCGAAGACACGGTGCGCGGCGTGGCGACCAGCGGCTGGCGCGGACGGAGTTTTTCGCTGGGGATCGCCGATGCGGTTACCGTGCTGGCAAGGTCGGGAGCGGAGGCCGATGCGGCGGCAACGATCATCGCCAATGCCGTTGACCTGCCTGGCCA
>JAEYXI010000490.1 GCA_023428515.1 Pseudomonadota bacterium
CTGCTACAGCCCGCACCAGAACTTCGCCCTCTACGACCTCGTGTTCCTCAACGAGCCAGCCAACGATCCGGCGAATTTCGTCGTGGTGCAGCCGGCCGACGATCCGCAATGGTTCGAGAAGTCGAAAGTGGCCTCGGCTTATGCAAAGACGACCGTGCACATCGCATACGCTGTATCGCTTGCGGAGCGGCAGGCGGAACTCACCGCCGCGATCGAGCGCATGAGCTTCGAGCCGGACGACATCAGTAAGTGGGCCTATTCAATCATCGTGGACAAGAAGGCAGCCGACGCCGTTGCCAAGGAATGGATCGAGGCAAATCCCGATAAAGTCGCGAAGTGGTTCGGGCGCTAGTGATCGCGTTTCAACCGGCAGCCGGATCGACATCCGGCTGCCATAGCCTGAACGGGAGAGCCGCCCGCCGATGAGCGGCCGATCCTCCGCCGCCGAAACGACGACCATGACGATGGCGGGAGAACGTCCTCCTGCCATCGTCATGAAGGGCGTCTGGAAGGTTTTTGGCCCGCGTTCGCGCGAGGCCATGGCGGCGATCCTTGCCGAAAAGCTCGACAGGGAAGAGATCGCGCGACGTTTCGGCTGCGTGGCGGGTGTTGCCGATGTGAACATTTCCGTGACGCGCGGTGAGATCTTCTGCGTGATGGGACTGTCGGGCAGCGGCAAGTCGACGTTGATCCGGCATATCAATAGACTTCTCGAGCCGTCCGCCGGCGAGGTGCTGGTCGACGGGGAAAATATCCTGGCGAAGAAACCAGCCGATCTGAGAGCGTTGCGCGCCCACAAGATCGGAATGGTCTTCCAGAGCTTCGGCCTGCTGCCGCATCGCACCGTGCGCGACAACGTGGCGCTGCCCCTGGAGATACAGGCAGCCAGCAAGCAGGATCGTTTCGACGTCGCCGAAGCAGCGCTCGCCAAGGTGAACCTCGCCGGATGGGGCGACCGTTACTGCCATGAACTGTCCGGCGGCATGCAGCAGCGTGTCGGGCTCGCGCGCGCGCTTGCTGCCGACCCGGCGATCCTGCTGATGGACGAGCCCTTCAGCGCCCTCGATCCGCTGATCCGCCGGCAACTGCAGGATGAATTCCTGGCGCTCTCCCGGTCCATGGGCAAGACGGTCGTCTTCATCACGCACGACCTGGATGAAGCTATCCGGATTGGAGATCGCATTGCGATCATGAAAGACGGCCAGATCATACAGACCGATACGCCCGAGGAGATCGTGGCGTCGCCGAAGCATGACTACGTCGCCAAGTTCGTTGCGGACATATCGCGGCTGAAGGTCATTTCCGCAAAGCGGATCATGGAGCCCATCGATCCCTATATTGCCGGAGAGGGCCGGACGACCGACATCGGTACTTTGCGCAAGGTCCATCCGGATGCCAAACTGGCGGATCTCGTGGAGTTGGTCGCGGAAGATCGGGCACCTATAGCGGTGATGGAAGGCGATGCGGTGATTGGCATCGTCGACTTGCAGCATGTGCTGGACGGGTTGAGAAGGAACGGCACCTCTTGAACGCCCATGGCTCCTCCCCATCGGAAGGGGTTTCGCAGGAAGCTTCCCTCGTCGAGCGGTTCGTCGTCCAGAGCGCGCCGTATTATGAGAGGGTGTTCGGACACATCCGCCGCAGCCCCGGCCGTGTCTGGCCTTTCAATATTTCGGCGGCGCTGCTCGGGCCCGTATGGGCGGCGGCCCGCGGCACCATCGTCCTGTTCTGGATCGTATTCTTCCTCGAATTGCTGGCAGTGGTCCAGATCGGCGTGGGCCTGTCAGGCAATCTCGGCGCCGCCGAGCAAGCACGGGCCGAACGCCTGACCAGACAGGCGCAGGATCGCGCCACGCAGGCCGAAGCGGCGCGGCAGTCGGGCGCGGACAACGCTGCGGGGCTGGCGTCCTCGGCTGCTGCGCTGGGCAGGGCGGCGGCGGCGGCTGTCGAGACAGCGGAGGTCGCCCGTGCAAGAGGGCCCATGATCGCGGGATTGGGCGTCCTCACGCTGATCGTGGCGAGGCTGCTCGCAGGCTTCCTTGCCAATCGCATGCTGGAACGGCGGTTCACACGATGGCAGTCCACGCCGGACATTCATCGCGGTTTGAACTATCCGCTTGCCATCGGCACGCTGATCTTCTGCGTCGTCGCCTACGCCCTGTCGATCTATCGCTTCGCCGCCGCGGCACCACCTGCCTGGTTGACCTCGGCCCCGGCGAACCGCGACTGGCAGGCGGCGCTGTCTACCCAACTCGATACGCTGATGCGCACTGTCGCCGAGATCGGCGGCGCGTTCTTCGGCGCTATCACCGGCGCAATCACGCTCGTGCTGGACTCCTTCGCATACGCACTGACCGGCACGCCGTGGCCGGTGACGATGGTCGTCATCCTTATCCTGGCTTGGCAACTCGCCGGACCGCGCGTCGCCATCTTCTCGGCGGCAGGGCTCGCTTACCTAGCCGTGCTCGGGTTCTGGGAAAAGAGCCTGGAGACGGTAGCACTTCTCGGAACGGCGGCGATTTTGTGCCTGCTGATCGGTCTTCCTCTGGGCATCTGGTGTGGGCGTCGGCCACGCGTCTATGCGGCGCTCAGGCCTGTGCTGGATTTCATGCAGACCATGCCGGCTTTCGTCTATCTTATCCCGGTGATCGCGCTGTTCGGCATAGGCAAGCCGCCCGGCGTCATCGCAACGCTGATCTTCGGAACCCCGCCGGTGGTGCGGCTGACCGCGCTTGGCCTGCAGGGAGTGCCGGAGAACATCCGCGAGGCGGCGCAGGCTTACGGCGCAACCCGTTGGTTCCTGCTGACGCGGGTTGACCTGCCGCTCGCCATGCCGTCGATCATGGCCGGAGTGAACCAGACGATCCTGATGTGCCTGTCGATGGTGGTTGTGGCATCGCTCATCGGTGCCAAGGGGCTGGGCGAGGATGTCCTGAACGCATTGCAATATGCGGCCGTAGGTCAGGGCCTGCTCGCGGGGCTTGCCATCCTTCTCTGCGCCATGATCATCGACCGGATCGTGCAGGGCCGTTCCGACCGGTACCGCTAAGCCAGATCTAGCTGGATGTGGGAAGTCGTTGTGCCACATCCGTGTTTTCCGCAAAACGCGGCTGAACCAGACCGTCTGGTGCCGGCCCCTTCCGGACTAGCTGCGAGCGGCCAGGTCGCGACCTGGATATTTCATATGTTCACTCCCTGGGTTTCGAAAATCGTACAAAGGAGCAGTGTGGAACTACGATCAACTTTCCAACAACCTCAATCTATTCTTCAGCGGCCGTTAGACGGCCGCGGTCTTCACAGGCGCTACTATTGAGCCAAGTTCCGATAACGCGATTGAACTCGTATGGGCGATCGATCATCACCATGTGCGCTGCATCTGCAAAAATGTGCATGTCGGCCTGCGGCGCGCGTTCCAGAAGCTTGATGCCGCGCGCGACCGGAACAGTCTGGTCGCAGCCGGACCACGCGATGAGCAGCCGCGCCCGCATGGATCGCAAATACGGAAGGACGTAGTCTTCTTGAACCTGTGTGTATTCCGTATCGCTCCTGTTGCGGGCCGCTTCCTTGAAGCGCTCCAACTGTCCGCGCTGGCGCGCCAGCCGGTAGTTCTTCCGCATGATATCGACGAATTCCGGCGGATTCTTCGTGCTGAGTCCCGCGTTGGTGCGCAGGAAGTCCTCTTCCGTCTCGCACCCGTCGAGCACGTTGTACGCCGCAGCTGCGGCGGTCTGCCAGGCTTGGTCTAACTCGCCGCCGAGGCGGGGTGCGGTCGCGCCGCTGCTCACGATAACGACCTCGGCGACGCGGTCAGGATTTTCGAGGGCGAGCATTGCGGCGATGAAGCCTCCTTCGGAATGGCCGACCAACCCGCATCGCGTAATGCCAAGCGCTTCGATGAACGCGGAGACGTGATGGCGCCTTTCGAGACGCGGCACGTGTTTGCCATCGGACGGGATATCGGAGAGACCGAATCCGACGAGATCCGGAGCCAACACGCGGAAACGGGTAGCCAGCGTAGGAATGGTGTTGTGCCAGGTGGCCCACGCATCGATGGCCAGGGACGAGCCGTGCAGGAGAATGATAGCCGGCCCGTCGCCGGCGTCGAAATAGCGCGTACGGATGTCACCCGCCACGACATAGCGTTCTTTGATCGTCATCGTGGATTGTCCCGCTGCGCTTTTGTTGCCGGTCTCGTTCGACCGTGTCTAGTCGGCCGACTGGTTTTCAAGCTGCCTGATCATCTTGAGCGCAAACTTGGCGGCTTGTCGGACATGTATCTTGGCGAGCTTTTCAGCATCCTTCGCTCTTCGGTTCACGAGGCTGTCGAGAAGGGCTTCAAGCTCCTCCCGAGACGCTTTTCGCCGCTCGCCGTCGGACAGGGAAATCATCCGCAACTGCGAGGCGCGCATGTGTATGCTGCGCAACATTCGTTCCGCTTCTGAATTGTCGGCCCCAGCAATCAGAACATCATAGAAGCGATTTTTCGCACCAATCATCTCATGCGGGATGCCCGCGCGATACGCAGTCATCAATTCACCGTACACGCTCTTGCAGCGCTCGATATGGTCCTCGGTCGCATTCTCGCAAAACAGCCTGCATACAAGCGCTTCCAGTGCCTCACGCACGTTGAAGATGTCCGCCGCCACCTTGGGATCGACCACGGAGACGATAATTCCGCGGTTTGGCAGGTTGGTAAGCAGGCCTTCGTTCTCGAGTTCGCGCATCGCTTCCCTGAGCGACGTCCTGGAAACGCCCATGCGTTCGCACAGAGTGCGCTCCACGAGCCGTTCTCCCGGCGTGAGTTCGCCTATGACGATGGCGGCACGGAGCGTGTCGGCCACTTGCGTGCGCAGGCGTGGCGGCATCTGGACCCGTAGATCGTACAAGCTTTGCTCCTTCAGAATGTGCGTAAGCTCGACTCAAACGAAGGCAGTGTCACGAACATACCAGTTTTACCCGAACGAATCGTCGTTTCATCTCAGTGCCCAGATGCACTTAGCGGCCTTGGCTCATAGGCACGATCGATGCGGACAATGTCCTCGGGGTCGAGTGTCATGTCCAATGCAGCGACCGCATCGTCGACGTGGCCGGTCGAGGTTGCTCCGAAAATGGGGGCGGTGATGCTCGGGCGCGCCAGGGTCCAGGCGAGAGCGACCTGGGCCGGTGTCTTGCCGATCCGGGCGGCAACGGCGGCAACGGCTTCGCGAACCGCATGGTCGGCGTCGCGATAGTAATATTTCTGCGTATAGTCATCGCTCTTCGTGCGAGCGGTCGACTGGCCAGGATCTCGGCGGTCCGCGGCGAGAAAGCCTCTCGCCATTGGGCTGAAAGGTATGACCGCGACCTCGTCGTGGCGGCAGTAGGGGAGCAATTCCCGTTCGCATTCCCGGTGGGCGGGATTGTATTCGCACTGCATCGAGACGAACGCCGGGAGGTTCCGTGCCCTGGCCGTCGCGCGGCACTCGGAAAGCGTCCATGCCGGCATTGTCGTGACGCCGACATACAGCGCTTTGCCCGCGCGCACGATATCTCCCATGGCATCGACCAACTCGTCGAGATCGGTGTCCCGGTCCCAGATATGCGTTTGAAAAAGGTCCACGTGATCCGTGCCCAGGCGGGTCAGCGAGTCATCGATCGCCTTGAATAAATGTTTCCTCGAGTAGCCACGGCCGTTGCAGTGTCCGGCCATCGGGTTTCCCGCTTTGGTTGCGATGACAAAACTGTCGCGCGGCTGCTGACGAACGAGCGTTTGGCCGAGAATCCGTTCGCTCTCGCCGCCCGAATAGAAATCGCAGGTGTCGAAGAAATTGATGCCGTGGTCGAGTGCGCGGGCCACGATTGGCGCCGATGCCTTCTCATCGAGCACCCATGCGCGCCATTCCGCCGACCCGAAGCCCATCGCGCCGAGGCACAGTCGCGATACTTTCAGATTGCGCTTGCCGAGCCTCACATAGTTCATGTGTCGTTCCGTTGCTTGTTGCGTCGGGAGGGTTGAACGTCGCGGCCGACATCGCGAAGCACGGACAGGGCAAAAGCCGCCGATCGTTCGACATAGGCGCGCATGAGTTCTTCGGCGAGATCGGCGTTCCGCTCGCGCAAGGCATCGAAGATACCGTGAAGTAAACCCATCGTGTCCCGGCGCCGCTCCGCCGAGGCAACGCGGGTCGTGACGGTGCGCAGATAAGTGATCCGGGTGCGCAAAAGGAAAGTCATCTGCCTGGTGATGTCGTTGCCGGCGCCCTGCATGATGATGTCCGACACCGCGTCGAGCTTTTCAGCGTGCAGCCTGGCAAGCTCGGAAGTATCCGTCTCTCCCGCTTCGGCGATGCGTCGCGCCAGTTCGTCCATCTGTTCCTGGCTCGCCCGTTCGACAAACAGGCGCGCCATGGCGGATTCCAGGATCGCCCGCGCTTCGTAGATCTGTCGGATCTCCCGTTCGGAGAGGTGAGTGACGAACATGCCCTTGCCGGGCACTCGCGTAACGAGCCCCTCGGATTCAAGCTGACTGAGCGCCTCTCGAATGCTCGTTCGGCTAACGCCTGTTTGCTCGGCAAGCTTTCGCTCAACCAGCTTGTCGCCTGGCCGGAAGACCTCGTTGAGCAACGCTTCTCGCAGCGTGACGACGGTCTGCTCGCGCAAAGTCGGAGATTCCGCAATCGACCAATCTGTCCATTCTTGCATCGCGGCGTTTTCTCCCGTCGTCCCTTCATGACAGCTACGCGCTCGGAATTGCC
>JAEYXI010000217.1 GCA_023428515.1 Pseudomonadota bacterium
GTCGAGCCGGCCGTTCGCTCAGACTGCAAGCTTAGCTGAGGATGTCCTTCGACTTCACCGTCGAATCAGCATTGAGCCGGTAGACGATCGGCACGCCGGTCGCGAGCTCGAGCTTGATGATCTCTTCGCCGGATTTCCCTTCCAGCGCCATGATCAGCGCCCGCAGCGAGTTGCCGTGCGCGGCGACCAGCACCGTCTCGCCACGCAGCACATGCGGCTGCATGACGTGCATGTAGTATGGCCAGACCCGCGCGCCCGTGTCCTTCAGGCTCTCGCCGCCGGGCGGCTGGACGTCGTAGGAGCGGCGCCAGATGTGTACCTGCTCCTCGCCCCATTTGGCGCGCGCGTCGTCCTTGTTCAGGCCGGCGAGGTCGCCGTAGTCGCGCTCGTTCAGCGCCTGGTCGCGTATCGTCTTCAGGTCGCCCTGGCCGAGCGTGTCGAGGATGATCTGGCAGGTCTTCTGCGCACGCTGCAGATCCGAGGTGAAGGCGATGTCGAATTTCACGCCGCGCGCCTTCAGCTTGTCGGCGCCTGCCTTGGCCTCCTCGCGGCCGAGCTCGGTCAGGTCGACGTCGCGCCAGCCGGTGAAGAGGTTCTTCAGATTCCATTCGCTCTGGCCGTGGCGGACGAGCACGAGTGTGCCGGACATGGAAACTCCTATCGTTGCGATCTCTGTGGTTTAACGCGAAATCATTTAGCGCCGAGGCCGAGAACGTCGCGCATCGAATAGAGCCCGGGCTTTTGGCCGCGCGCCCAGAGCGCCGCCCTGACGGCGCCGCGTGCGAAGATGGCGCGGTCCTCGGCATGGTGGGAAAGCGTGACGCGTTCGCCGGCGCCGGCGAGGATGACACTGTGGTCGCCGACCACCGAGCCGCCGCGCAACGTGGCGAAACCGACCGTGCCCGTCTGCCGCGCACCGGTGTGGCCGTCGCGCACCCGCACGCTGTTCTCGGCGAGCCCGATGGCGCGGCCCGTAGCGGCTGCTTCGCCGAGCAGCAGCGCGGTACCCGACGGCGCGTCGACCTTGTGCCGGTGGTGCATCTCAAGGATCTCGATGTCGAAGTCCTCGGGGCCTAGCGCCTTCGCCGCCTGCTCGACCAACACGGCGAGCAAATTGACGCCGAGGCTCATATTGCCGGATTTGACGATCGTGGCGTGGCGGGCCGCTGCGGCGATCTTAGCGTCGTCCTCCGAGCTGCAGCCGGTGGTGCCGATGACATGCACGATACGCGCCTGCGCGGCGTAGCCCGCGAACTCGACGGTTGCGGCGGGCACGGTGAAGTCGAGCACGCCGTCGGCATTTGCGAAGGCGGGCAGGGGATCGTCGCTGATCACGACGCCGATCGGGCCAAGTCCGGCAAGCTCGCCGACGTCGCGGCCGATCTCGGACGAGCCCTTGCGCTCGATCGCAGCGGCGACTTTCGCGCCCGGGATCGAAGAAATCGCCCGGACCAGCGTCTGGCCCATGCGGCCGGCGGCTCCGACGACGACGAGGCCCATATCGGCGGACTGGTCGCTCATGTTCTTTTCCTTTCGCGGTCAGCTTCGCCAGCGGCGGCCGGCCGTTTCGACGCCGAATGTGTGCGGCGCGCGCGCATAGGCGGCAAGTCCGGCGAGCGCGCCGAGCGGATCGGTGATTACATAGACCGGTATCTCGGCCATCCATTCGCTGTGCGGCGCCTTGTCGTTGAAGGCGGCGCGGAAATTTCCCGCCTGCAGGGCAGGGATGATCTTCTGCGCGATGCCGCCGGCGAGATAGACGCCGCCCTGCGCCTTGAAGACGAGCGCCACGTCGCCGGCCGTGCGGCCGAGGCAGGTGGCGAAAAGCGCCAGCGCCTCTTCCGCGACCGGGTCGGTCTTTTCGAGCGCGGCCTTGGCGACCTCCGCCGGCGTGGCGAAGACAGCCGTCTTGGCGTCGGCCTTGGCCACTGCGCGGTAGGTGTTGACCAGCCCGCGGCCGGACAGGATCTGCTCGCCGGAGACGCGGCCTTCCAGCGGCTCGATATGGGGCCAGACCTGGTAGTCGCGCGGCGTGCGCGGACCGATATCCATGTGGCCGCCTTCGCCGGGGACCGGAATCCATTTGCCATCGGATTTGAGCAACCCGGCGACGCCAAGCCCCGTGCCCGGGCCGAGCACGGCACGGCCGGCATGTGCCTGCGGCTCGCCGCCGCCGATCTTCTCCAGGTGATGATCGCCCAGCGCCACCACGGCCAGTGCCTGCGCCTCGAAATCGTTGAGGATCATGACATCAGTCAGGCCGACGGTGGTCGCCATGCCTTTCGGCTTCACGATCCATGGACAGTTGGTGAGCGGGATGGCGTCGCCGATGACAGGGCCGGCGATCGCCAGCAGCGCCGAGCGCGGTTGGATGCCGAGCCGCTCCAGAACCGCCGATCGGATCGCGTCGTCAATCGTGGCGAAGTCGGCGGTATGGACGATCTGCGGCACGCCGGTCGCCGCGCCTGCATGTTCGACCACGGCGAATCGCGCATTGGTGCCGCCGATGTCGCCGACCAGGATCGGAAACTCGAATGCCTCGCTCTGCCCGCCGGTCGCCGCCACGCTTTCGCCCGTCATGTCCCCGTCAGTCATACCTTCCCTGGTCCCCTTGACGGTTCGGCCGCCCGCGCCAGCGGTTGAAGCAGTCCCCGGCGCCGCCTGTGTATCCGATCCGGAATGGCCAGAGCTATAGGCAGGTTTGGCCCGCGAAGGAAGGGCCGAACTGACCGGCGTTTCGCCGGTTGCGGGACGATCAAGCATGGGTGAACGGCCGCGATCCGTCTTGTCTGGAAAATCACCGTGACTGCGCTATGCTTTGGAGCAGTGCAGGTCGCGGTTTGCGTGACCGTCGTCATGCAGGACGCCAGCACTCGAGCCGCGGCCGCCCGGATTACATCCAGGAGGAATGGTCATGAGCTTCCATGTTTATGCAAACGCTGCCGGCACACTGGATCATGTGAGCATACGCAAGATCGGCATTCACGATCTCTTCGATGCCCTCAGGAAGGGCTTCGACGACTTCATGGTCAAGCCCTCCCATGTCGTCTTCATCATTATCATCTATCCGATCGTTGGCGTGCTGCTCGCTGCCTGGACGTCGTCCAATGCCAGCGCTCTGCCGATGCTCTTCCCGCTGATGTCCGGCTTCGCCCTGATTGGCCCATTCGCCGCGCTCGGCCTCTATGAGATCAGCCGGCGTCGCGAGGAGGGGCTCGACACCTCGTGGTCGCATGCCTTCGACATCAGGCATTCGCCGGCGCTGCCTTCGATCGCCGCGGTTGGCATCATGCTATTTGCGATCTTCATCGCCTGGCTGCTGATTGCCCAGGCGCTCTATGTGCACGCCTTCGGTCCGACCCCGCCTGCTTCACTGTCTGCTTTCATCCGCGACATCTTCTCGACCGAGAGCGGGCGCATGCTGCTCGTCGCGGGCAACCTCATCGGCTTCATATTTGCCGTGGTGGTGCTTTGCACGACGGTCATTGCCTTTCCGCTGCTGCTCGATCGCGACGTCGGCGCCTACGAGGCCATCCACGCATCGGTGCGCGCGGTGGCGGTCAATCCGCTCCCGATGGCGGCCTGGGGACTGATCGTCGCAATATTGCTCGCCATCGGCTCGTTGCCGCTCTTCGCGGGGCTGACGGTGGTGCTGCCGATTCTCGGCCATGCAACCTGGCATCTCTATCGCAATGTCATCGAACAGGCGCCGGCCTCTGCCCGGCGTGGT
>JAEYXI010000311.1 GCA_023428515.1 Pseudomonadota bacterium
ACCACGATCACCAGACGGTCGCCGAGGTCGCTGGGTGCCTTGAAGAAATATTCCACCGCTTCCAGCGTCTCGTGGTCGCGGTAGAGGCCGACATGTGCGACGCGGGCCGCCGGGACAAGGTCGAGCAGGCCCTCGAGCAGACCATTCCCGGCACGCAGAACCGATGCGAAGACCAGCTTCTTGCCCTCCAGCGTCGGCGCCTCCATCGTCTGCATCGGCGTCTCGATCGTCTTGGTGGTCAGTTCGAGGTCGCGCGTAACCTCGTAGCCCAGAAGCAGCGAGATCTCGCGCAGCAGCCGGCGGAAGCCGGCCGTCGAAGTCTCCTTGTCGCGCATGATCGTCAGCTTGTGCTGGACGAGCGGGTGGTCGACGACGGTGACGCCTTTCATGGTGCTCTCCGGAAACGCCTGGAACTCGTGTAACCTAGCCATTCTGCCTCGCCAAGGAAAAGGCCTGCGGCCTCCAGACCACAGTTTTAAACCGCTTGCTGCCGACGGCGCTCCCAGTGGAACGCAATCGGTCAGGTTGCGTTCATCACGGATATGCGAGATTGATGAGGGGCCTGCGCGGGGCACAAATGGAGAGAAGACCATGAACATCGCCAGATTTGCGGCAATTGGCGCGGCCGTCCTTGCGACCGCGCTTGCCGGCTGCTCCGAGACGACCAGCCCACAGCAGCGCAGCGCCGGGACGGGAGCGCTTGTCGGCGCAGCGGGTGGCGCACTTGTCGGACAGGCCCTCGGCCGCGACACCAAGAGCACCATAGTTGGCGCAGGTGCCGGCGCGCTGCTCGGCGCAGCAGTCGGCACAGCCGCGGCCCCGCGCGGCGAGGAAATGTGCCGCTACCGGGACCGTGACGGCAGGGTCTACGTGGCGCGCTGCGACGAACGCTATTACAGCGGTCGCTACTGATCCATATCGACGCAACCGATGGGCAGGGCCGAGATCAGGCCCTGCCCGTCGTGGTTCCCGCGCGGGGGCTTTTCCCGCCCAACCGCGCGAGCAAGGCCTGCTTGGTCTTGCGGTCGATGAAGGCCGCTTCGATGGCCGTTCTGGTGGTTTCCAGCAAATCCTTGTCGCCCATGCCGAAATGCTCCGCGGCGATGTCGTATTCGCGCTTCAGCGACGTCCAGAAATAAGGCGGATCGTCGGAGTTCAGCGTCACCTTGCAGCCCGCCTTTTTCAGCACCGGAAAGCGATGGTCGGCAAAACTCGGCAAGACCGAGAGCGCCACGTTCGAGCCCGGGCAGCATTCGAGCACAACGCCCTCGTCGGCGATGCGCTTCACCAGATCCGAATTCTCGATCGCCCTGACGCCATGGCCGATGCGCGACGGCCTGATATGATCAAGCGCAGACTCGACCGTCTCCCATCCCGTCAACTCACCGGCATGCACCGTGATGCCGAGACCCGCCTCCCGCGCGATCTCGAAGGCGCGCACGAAATCCTCGAAGTCGCCGATGCGCTCGTCGCCGGCCAGTCCGAAACCGGAGACCAGCGGATTGCCTGACTTCACCGCGAAGCGCGCCGCCTGCTCGACCGCCTCGACGCCGACATGGCGCACCCCGGTCACGATCATCCGCGCCTCTATGCCGGTCTTGGCCTTGGCGCGAAGAATCCCCTCGCCCAGCGCGTCCGTATAGGCTTTCGGCGACAGTCCGGCCCTATCCGCATGATCAGGCGAAATGAAAAACTCCGAATAGATCGCTCCGTCGCGGGCCAGGCTAGACAGATAGTGCTCCGAGAGCCCGGCATAGTCCTCCTCGGTGCGGAACAGATCCGAGGCGAAGTCGTAGGCGGCAAGGAACGACGTGAAATCGTGCCAGACGAAGGAACCGTCCTTGATGTAGGGCGATACGTCCGCGCCGTATTTCTTGGCTTGCCGGGTGACAAGCTCCGGCGATGCCGCCCCTTCTATATGGCAGTGGAGTTCGGCTTTCAGCGGCATGCATGCCTTCCCGGTTGACCCGCCCGGCGCGGCGTGAAGCCGCTTCGGCAACCATAGCGCCGCCGGATATGATCGGCTATGGTCCCGCCGCCTTTCACTGGTACACGATAATGTCAGAACAACGTTCGACCGCGGCCTCCGAGATGGAGACCTCCTACGGTTTCAGAAGCGTCGGCGCCGGCGAGAAGCAGCCGCTGGTCAACGAGGTCTTCCATAAGGTCGCCGGCCGCTACGACCTGATGAACGACCTCATGTCTGCCGGCCTGCACCGGCTGTGGAAGGACGCGATGGTCGCCTGGCTCAACCCGCCGAAGCGCGACGGCTGGCAGGTGCTCGACGTTGCCGGCGGCACCGGCGACATCGCCTTCCGCATCATCGACGCCTCGCACGGCCATGCGCACGCGACCGTGCTCGACATCAACGGCTCCATGCTGTCGGTCGGCCGCGAGCGCGCCGAGAAGAAGGGTTATGCCGACAAGGTCGACTTCGTCGAGGCGAATGCCGAGGAACTGCCGTTTGCCGACGAAACTTTCGACGCCTATACGATAGCCTTCGGCATTCGCAACGTGCCGCGCATCGAGGTGGCGCTCGCCGAGGCCTTCCGCGTGCTCAAACCCGGCGGCCGCTTCCTCTGTCTCGAATTCTCCGATGTCGACATGCCGCTGCTCGACCGCGCCTACGAGGCTTGGTCGTTCAACGCCATACCGCGCATCGGCAAGCTCGTCGCCGGCGAGAGCGAACCCTATTCCTATCTGGTCGAGTCGATCCGCAAGTTTCCGAACCAGGAGAGCTTCACCGGCATGATCCGCCGCGCCGGCTTCGACCGCGTGACCTACCGCAATTATTCCGGCGGCATCGCCGCGCTGCATTCGGGCTGGAAGCTTTGACGCGCATCCCGGCGGGCATTTTCTCATGAGCGACGTCGGCGCGGCATTTCGGCTCGCACGGGCCGGCTGGATCATGGTGCGCGAAGGCGTGGTCGCCGCGCTTCCCGGCGACCAGCTTTCCGGCCTGCCCAAGTTCGGCTGGCGCATCGCGCGCCTGTTCACCAAGCGCAAGGCGCTCAGGACCGGCCGCAGCGACCGTCTCGCTGCGGCAATAGCC
>JAEYXI010000350.1 GCA_023428515.1 Pseudomonadota bacterium
CGCCGGGCGCGCGTCCGTTTCCCTTAAGCATCCAGCGCGAGCGGTTTCCTTGACAGTGCAGACCGAAAACCTGAAATCCGCTTCCGAGCCTGGGAAGTCTGGCGCCGAAAGGAAAACGGCGCCGAAAGGCCGGCTGGAAGCCCTGCTCGGCCGTGGCTGGCGCGCTTATGCGCCGCTCGCCGTGTTGATCGTGCTCTGCATCCTGATCACCATCGCCAATCCGAATTTCATCGAGCCGCGCAACCTGATCCGCGTGACGAACTCCGCCGCGGTGCCGCTGACGCTGGCGCTCGGCCTGACCTTCGTCATCCTGCTCGGCTCGATCGACCTCTCCATCGAGGGCAGCGTCTCGGTCGCCGCGATGGTGCTGGTGCTGCTGGCCATGAACGACGCCAACGCCAACAATTACGGCTGGTTCGCCGTGCTCGCGGCGATCGCGGCGGCCACACTGATGGGCTTCATGAACGGCGTCTTGCAGACCTACCTGCGCATCCCCTCCTTCATGACGACGCTGGGCGTCTGGTTCATCGGACTGGGCTTCGCAGTCTACATGCTCGGCGGCTCGGCGATCCGACTGACCGACACATCGATCCGCGGCCTGGCGCTGACACGCGTGCTCGACCTGCCTCTGGCGGTGTGGGTCGCGGCGGGCGCATTCATCCTCGCGGTGGTGATCCAGTCGCATACGCGGCTCGGCCGCCACATCATGGCGGTTGGCGGTGGCGAGGACGTGGCCGAACTCTCCGGCATCAACCTGCGCCGCGTGCGCATCGCGGCCTTCGCGCTGGCTGGCTTCTTCTTCGGCGTCGCCGGCGTGCTGGCGGCGGCACAGCTCGGCCAGTCCAACGCGACGATCGGCGACGGGCGGCTGTTCGCGGCGGTGACCGCGGTCGTGGTCGGCGGCACGGCGCTGACGGGCGGCGAAGGCGGCGTGTGGAACACGCTGGTCGGCGTGCTGATCGTCACCGTGCTCGCAAACGGCATGATCCTTCTCGGCATCTCGCCCTACATCCAGCAGACGGTGCAGGGCCTGATGATCATCGCGGCGGTGGCCCTGTCGCTCGATCGCGTCAACCTCAAGATCATCAAGTGACAGCCATGCTCCAGGCCAGCGCGGTCACCAAAAGCTTCCCGGGCGTCAAGGCGCTCAAGGATATCAACATTGAGGTCCGCCCCAACGAGGTGGTGGGGCTGATCGGCGAGAACGGCGCGGGCAAGTCGACGCTGATGCGCGTGCTGGCCGGCACGCTGCGCCACGACAGCGGCTCGCTGACGCTGGACGGCAAGGAGCTGCGGCTGCGCAATGCGCGCGACGCGGCAGCCCACGGCATCGGCATGGTGTTCCAGGAGCAGTCGCTGCTGCTGAATCTGACCGTGGCCGAGAACATCTATCTCGGCCAGGAAGACCGCTTCATCCGCTTCGGCATCGTCAACTGGAAGGCGATGAACACGGCCGCGCGACGGCAACTCGCCAAGATCGGCATCGACATCGACGTGACGGCGCGCACCTCGGAGCTTTCCTTCGCGGCGCGCCAGATGGTGGAACTCGCCAAGGCGCTGACGCTGGAGGAAGCGGTCGACCGGCCGCTGGTGATCCTGCTCGACGAGCCGACATCGGTGCTTTCGGCGGCGGACATCGAGGTGCTGTTCGAGCGGGTACGCTCGCTGAAATCGCGCGCGAGCTTCGTCTTCGTGTCGCACCGGCTCGACGAAGTGCTCGCCATCTCCGACCGCGTCTACACGATGAAGGACGGCGAGGTGGTGGCCGAGCACAAGGCGGCGGAGGTGACCGCGCCGGAGCTGCACAAGGTGATGGTCGGGCGCGGCCTGCAGTCGGAATATTATCGCGAGTCGCGGCAACAGCCGCCGCGCGAAGAGGTGATGGTCGACGCCAGGGGCCTCGGCCTCGCCGGCTTCTACGAGAACATCGACCTGTCGATCAAAGCGGGCGAGATCGTCGGCATCGCGGGCGTGGTCGGGTCGGGTCGCGAGGGGCTGATCCGCACGCTGGGCGGATACATGCCGCAGACATCAGGCACGCTGAAGATCGGCGGCGACACGGTGCGCTTCGCCTCGCCGGAGCAGGCGGTGAAGAAGGGCATCGGCTCGATCCCGCGCGAGCGGCGCGTCGAGGGGCTGGTGATGTTCCTGTCGATCGCCGAGAACATCACGCTGGCGGACCTCAAGAGCGTGATGCGGCATGGCGCGATCGACTATCGCAAGGAACGCGCGCTGGCGGCGGACTGGATCAAGCGGCTGCGCATCAAGGCGCCCGGGCCGGACGTCGCCTGCCGCAAGCTTTCGGGCGGCAACCAGCAGAAGGTGGTGCTGGCGCGCTGGATGACGGCGGGCTCGCGCATCCTGATCCTCGACCATCCGACGCGCGGCCTCGACGTCGGCGCGAAGGAGGAGGTCTACGACCTGATCCGCGATCTCTCGACGCAGGGTGTGGCGATCCTTCTGATCTCCGACACGCTGGAGGAGACGATCGGGCTGTCGCACACCGTGCTGGTGATGCGCGACGGCGAGATCACCGCGCGCTACGCGGCGAACCCGGGGGAGAAGCCGGATCAGGTCGATCTGGTGAAGGCGATGGTGTGAGATGGACGGTCAGTATTCCCTGAAGAACTTCCTCGACTCCGGCTGGATCAACGGCGCCATACCGCCCGCGCTGCTGGTCGGCCTCGTCATCATCATCGAGCTGGCGTCGCCCGGCTTCCTGTCGGGCGAGACGCTGAGCTTGCTGCTCGCCAACACGGCGGTGATCTTCATCCTCGCGACCGGCGTGACCTTCGTCATCCTGCTTGGCGGCATCGACCTGTCGATCCAGGCGGTCGCCTCGCTGGCGAGCGTGGTGCTGGCGCAGACGCTGCCCAGCTACGGGCTGATGGCCTTCCCGATCGCCATCGCGACGGGCTTCGCCTTCGGGCTCTTGAGCGGCATCGTGCATGTGCGGCTGAAGGTGCCGTCCTTCGTGGCGACCCTGGCGACCGCCGGCATCGTGACGGGCATGGCGCTGTGGATCTCCGACGGGCGCGCCATCACCATCGAGGAAGGCGGCCGCGCCAACACGATGTGGATCAACGGCACGCTGTGGGGCATTCCGGTGGTGGTGCTGCTGGCGGCCGTCGTCGGCCTCGCGAGCTTCCTCGGCCTGCGCTACACACGCTTCGGCCGGCAGAGCCTAGCTGTAGGCGCGGGCGAGCCGGCGGCATGGGCTGCGGGCATCAATGTCGACCGCACCAAGATCATCGCCTTCGCCATCTCAGGCATGCTGGCGGCGATCGCCGGCGTGATCCTCGCGTCGCGCCTCTCCAGCGGCTCGCCGAGCCTCGCCAACCAGTTGCTGCTGCCGGCAATCGCTGCGGTCATCGTCGGCGGCACAGCGATAACCGGCGGGCTGGGCGGCGTGGCGCGCACGGCGGTCGGCGCGCTGATCATCTCGCTGGTGCGCATCGGCATGACCTTCGTCGGCGTCAACATTTTCGCCGAGAACATCGTGTTCGGCGCAGTGCTGATCATCGCGGTGGCGATCACCATCGCCCGCTCGAAGATACCGGTGATCAAGTGACGACGGTTGCCGCCCAAAAGGAAAAGGGGCGCTCGACGGCGCCCCTCTCCGGTTCCCGATCGCCGGGCGGCCTATTCCATCGTGTCGAGGTCGATCAGCTCGATCTTGTAGCCGTCCGGATCTTCGATGAAGGCAATGTGGGTGGTGCCGTGCAGCATCGGGCCCGGCGGACGCGGGATCTTCGCGCCGCGCTTCTCCAGTTCGGCGCAGACGCCGTAGATGTCGCGCACGCCAAGCGCCAGGTGGCCGAATGCAGTGCCGAGATCGTAGGGCTCTTCCCGGCCCCAGTTGAGCGTCAGCTCGAGCACCGTGTCGGTCTCCTCGGGGCCGTAGCCGACGAAGGCGTTGGTGAACTTGCCGCCCGGATAGTCGTCGCGGCGCAAGAGCTTCATGCCGAGCAGCTCGGTGTAGAAGGCGATCGACCGGTCGAGGTTGAGCACCCGGATCATGGTGTGCATGTAGCGAAACTTCGCGGCGTCTCCAGCCATCGTTCTCCTCCCGGACCAGTGATTTGCGTTTCCGACTTTGGCGACCAGGCGTTGGAGGCTAGCCTCTCGCTTGATGTTCCAAATCAGGGTTGTATGATAACACTACAAGAACGACGCATGTCCAGCGGATTCGAAGCTTGCGGATACCGACCGGATGCAGATGCGCATCGTCGGGAGTATATCGCATGACCATCCACCCGCCTGCCCCGGAGCGGCTCGGCATGCTCGCCGGCGTCCTGCCGGAAGGTGGCCTGCTGACAGGCGATGAGGACGTCGCGCGCTACAGTCGCGACTGGTCGGGCGACCATTACGGCCGGCCGCTCGCCGTTGCGCGACCGCGCAGTGTCGAGGAGGTGTCGGCGCTGATGGCGCACTGCCATCGTGAGCGCATACCTGTGGTGCCGCAGGGCGGTCTGACCGGGCTGGTCGGCGCTGCGGTCGCAGCCGACGGGCGCGAGCTGGTGATCTCGCTGGAGCGCATGAACCGCGTCGTCTCGGTCAGCCCTATCGACTTCGCGATTGTGGTGGAAGCCGGCTGCATCCTGGAGGATGCCAAGCGCGCCGCCGAGGCTGCCGACTGCCTGCTGCCGATCAGTTTCGGCGCGCAGGGAAGCTGCCGCATCGGCGGCAACGTCTCGACCAATGCCGGCGGCTTCAACGTGTTGCGCTACGGCATGACGCGCGATCTCGTGCTCGGACTTCAGGTAGTGCTGCCGGACGGCCGTGTCTGGAACGGGCTGAAGACGTTGCACAAGGACAACCGCGGCTACGATCTCAAGCAGCTCTTCATCGGCGCGGAGGGTACGCTTGGCATTGTGACTGCCGCCTCCCTGAAGCTTTTCCCGCGCCCGACACAGGTGGAGACGGCTTTGGTAGCCCTGCGCTCCGTCGAGGACGCGATGGCGCTTTACGCGCGGGCGCGGCGCGAATGCAGCGACCTTCTGACCGCCTTCGAACTGATCCTGCGCGGCGGCATCGAAATCGCAGTGAATTCGCGGCCAGACCTCGACGACCCGCTTTCGACCGCTTATCCCGTCTATGTCCTGATCGAGGCGGCAGCCGGCGGACGCGTCGACCTGCGCGCCATTCTGCAGGACTTCCTGGCCAGTGCGTCCGACCTCATTGAGGATGGCGTGATGGCGTCGAGCCGCGCCCAGGCGGACCGGCTCTGGCTCTACCGCGAGGTGATGGTCGAGATGCAGGGACGCGGCGGACGCTACCTGCGCACCGACGTCTCGGTGCCGATCTCCCGGCTCGCCGACTTCGTGCGCGACGCGCTGACCGATCTCGACGTCAGGCTGCCCGACGCGCTCGCCGTGACCTATGGCCATGTCGGCGACGGCAACATCCACATGAATGTGGTCCCTCCGCCCGGCATGGAACCCACGGCCATGGAGCGTCTGTTCCACGAGGCCGAGGTGCTGATCTTTGACGCCGTCGACCGCCACGGCGGCTCGATCAGCGCCGAGCACGGTATCGGAAGGGTCAAGCAACAGGCCTTTCTCGACCGCGTCGACCCGATTGCGCTCGGCCTCGCCCGCCAGTTGAAGGACGCACTCGACCCACATCACATCTTGAGCGACGGCCGTATTCTGCTATCGCATGATGGCGGGGCAGGTGCAGGATGAATCTCAAGCTCGACAAGGTCAATCGCGGTCCCCATCTCTCCACGCTGGTGGCGAGTTCGATCTCGCGCGAGATCGCGCAGGGACGGCTGAAGCCCGGCGACCAATTGCCCACGGAGCAGGCTCTGGCGACCACCTTCGGGGTGAGCCGCAACGTGGTGCGCGAGGCGATCGCACGGCTGCGTTCCGAGGGACGGATCTGGTCGCAGCAGGGGCGCGGGGCCTTCGTGGCGGAGGCGTCGATCGGCACCGTACTGACGATCGACTACGAGGCGCTGCAGCGCGCCGATTCCTTCCGCAGCCTCTTCGAGCTGCGCGGCATCCTCGAAGCGCAGGCGGCGGCGCTGGCCGCCGAGAGGCGGAGCGACGGCGACAT
>JAEYXI010000436.1 GCA_023428515.1 Pseudomonadota bacterium
GTCTACTGCCATCCGGTGCCGGAAAGCTTTGGCGCGGCGGTGCGCGACACTGTGCTTGCCGCGCTCGCTGAGCGCGGTGCGGAAGTCAGGCTGGTCGACCTCTATGCCGAAGGCTTCGACCCGGTCCTCAGTACGGACGAGCGGCGCAGCTACAACGACCATCCGCCGTCTGACTCGAGGCTCGCCGCGCATCTCGAGAACCTGAAATGGGCGGATGCAGTGCTCTTCGTCTATCCGACATGGTGGTACGGCCTGCCAGCCATGCTGAAGGGATGGCTCGATCGCGTCTGGGCCACCGAGGTAGCTTTCCGCCTGCCGCCAGATGGCGGCCGCATTATTTCGCTCGTGCCGCACATCATGCGCCTTGGCGTCGTCACCACCTGCGGCGCAACGTGGTGGCTGTCCTTCCTGATGGGCCAGCCCGGCCGCAAGACGATCCTGCGCGGCATCCGCGCGCTCTGCGCGCCGGCCGCGCGCACCCTTTATGTCGCGCATTACGACATGGACCGGTCGACGCCTGAAACCCGTTTAGCCTTCCTCGGGAAGATCAAACGGAGGCTGGCGCGCTTCTAGCGAAATCGTCATACTGCTCCGGGCTATATTCTTTCAAAAGAGTATTTGAATGCTTGCTGCAGAGGTTTGGGTCCCCATTCTTATTGAGATCGTGGCAGGCGCATTGAGCGCGGCACTCGTCGCCAACCTTGTTCCTCCCTTGTCATTCGGCTTCTGGAAAAATGCCGTCATCGGAGCGATCGGCGGTGTCGTCTTGACCTGGCTGACCGCGCGGACGCCGGGATTGGAGAAGTTCGTGGAGGAAACGGTCGAAGAGGCCGCGATACCCGGCCTCCCGCCCGAACTGCTGGTCGGGGTAGGCGTCGCCGGCCTCATTGGCGGCGCGCTCTTCGTGACGATCGCAGGTCTATTGCGGAACCAGCTCAAACGTTGACCTGCGCGCGCTAATCACTCGGCCAAACCGGCGAAAACCGGGTGTGGCGTCGATGGAGTGCGCCTTCCGCCTTGCGACGCGAGGAAAGCCCTACACCCGCACCCGTTCCGCCCTTGGATCATACATTGGCTTCAGGCTGGCATCCGCCGCGAAGCGCTCGCCGGCGATCTCGATCTCGTAGGACGATGCCAGCACATCCCCCTCGGTCTCGCCAGCGCAGGGCACGTAGCCCATGCCGACCGCGCCGCCGAGGAAATGCCCGTAATTGCCTGAGGTCACCGTGCCCACGATCTTTCCGTCGCGCACCACCGCCTCGTTGTGAAAGAGCAGCGGTTCCGCGTCCTTCAACCGGAACTGCAACAGCCGGCGTGACAGGCCGGCATCCCGCTTCCTGAGCACCGCATCGCGTCCCAGGAAATCGCCCTTGCCTGTCTTCACGGCAAAGCCCAGCCCTGCCTCCAGTACATGGTCCTCGTCGGTGATATCGTGGCCGAAATGGCGGAATGCCTTCTCGATGCGGCAGCTATCCAGCGTGTGCAGCCCGCAAAGCTTCAGCCCCAAATCCGCGCCGGCTTCCTCGATGGCTTCAAAGACATGAGCCGTCTGGTCGGTCGGGACATAGAGTTCCCAGCCGAGTTCGCCGACATAGGTGACGCGATGGGCGCGGGCGAGACCCATGCCGATCTCGATCTCCTGGAACGTTCCGAACGGATTGTTTTCGTTCGAGAAATCGTTCGGGCTCACTTTTCGAATCAAGTCCCTGGACTTCGGCCCCATCAGGCAGAGCACGCTTTCGGCCGCGGTCACGTCGGTGATCACTACGAACTCGTCGCGCAAGTGTTTCCTCAGCCACGCAAGATCGCGCTGCAGCGTTGCGCCGGGCACGACGAGGAAGAAGGTGGTCTCCGAAAGCCTGCTCACCGTCAGGTCGCTCTCGATGCCGCCGCGCTGGTTCAGCATCTGCGTGTAGACGATGCGTCCGGCTGGCACGTCGACATCGTTGGCGCAGAACTTTTGCAGGAAGGCCAGCGCATCGCGGCCCTCGACCCTGATCTTGCCGAAGGATGTCATGTCGAACAGCCCGACATTGTTGCGGACCGCCAGGTGTTCCTCGCGCTGGTTGTCGAACCAGTTCTGCCGCCACCAGGAATACTGGTAGCCGTGCTCCTGGTCGGGCCTGGCGAACCAGTTGGCACGCTCCCAGCCGGCGACCTCGCCGAACACGGCGCCGCGGGCCTTCAGGTGCTCATGCAGCGGCGAGCGCCGCACGCCTCGCGCCGACGCCATCTGCCGGTAGGGGAAATGATCGGCATAGAGCAGGCCGAGCGTCTCGGCCACGCGCGCCTTGAGGTAGCTGCGGTTCTTCTGGAACGGCTGCGTGCGGCGGATGTCGACCTCCCAGAGGTCGAAGGGCGCCTCGCCGTCGTTGATCCACTGCGCCAGCGCCATGCCGGCGCCACCCGACGAGACTATGCCGATAGAGTTGTAGCCCGCCGCGACCCAGTAGCCGGAAAGCTCAGGCGCCTCGCCGAGATAGTAGCGGTCGTCGGGCGTGAAACTCTCGGGACCGTTGAAGAAGGTATGGATGCCGGCCGTCGCCAGCATAGGCATGCGGTTGACGCCCATTTCGAGGATCGGCTCGAAATGCTCCATGTCTTCAGGCAGTTGGTCGAAGCAGAAATCCTCGCGGATACGCTCGCCCGCCGGCGGCCAGGGCTTTGCCACCGGCTCGAAGGCGCCGAGCATCATCTTGCCGGCGTCTTCCTTGTAGTAGGCGCACTCGTCCGGAACTCTTAGCACCGGCAGCCGCGTCAGGCCGGGGATCGGCTCGGTGATCAGGTAAAAATGCTCGCAGGCATGCAGCGGTATGCTGACGCCCGACATCGCGCCGAGATCGCGCGCCCACATGCCGGCGCAGTTGATGACGACGTCTGCCTCGATGGCGCCCTGTTCCTCGCCCTGTGCCCAGGATACGCCTGTGACGCGGCCGTCCTTCTGGTGGACCGCTGTCACCTTCACGCCCTCGACGATCCTGGCGCCGCGCTGCCTGGCGCCCTTCGCCAGCGCCATCGCGATGTTGGCCGGATCGCACTGGCCGTCGAGCGGCAGGTGCACCGCGCCGACTACGCCGTCGATGTTCAGATGCGGATACATTTCGCTCACTTCGGCCGGCGAAATCTCGCGCACATCGACGTCGAAGGCGCGCGCGAGCGAGGCTTGCCGGTAGATCTCGTGCTTGCGTTCCTCGGTGAGCGCCACGCTGATCGAGCCCACCTGCCGCATGCCCGTCGCGACACCTGTCTCCTCTTCCAGCTTGACGTAGAGATCGGCCGAATATTTCGCGAGGCGCGTCATGTTCTGCGAGCCGCGCAATTGGCCGATCAACCCGGCCGCGTGCCAGGTCGTGCCGGAGGTGAGTTGCTTGCGTTCGAGCAGCACCACGTCGGTCCAGCCGAGCTTGGTGAGGTGATAGGCCACCGAGCAGCCGGAAACGCCGCCGCCAATGATGACGGCGCGGGCCTTGGAGGGCAGGGTGGACATGCGTCAGGCCGCCTTGCTGCGATAGGAGGAAGCGAAACGGCGCAGCCGCGTCGCCGCTTCGAGGAGCACGTCGTCGGGCTGGCAGAGGCTGATGCGGATGTGGCCCGCCGCGGCGTCGCCGAAGCTCGATCCGGGCATCACGCCGACCTTTTCCGCATCGAGGAAGGCCCAGGCGAATTTCTCGTCGTCGGGTTCGATCGCGCGTACGTCGAGCATGACATACATGCCGCCCTCCGAGCCACGCACGATGATGTCGTTCAGCCCGCGTATCGCGTCGAGAAACACCGCACGCCGACCATTGTAGGTGTCGGCGATCTCGCGGACGCCGTAATCATTCTCCAGCGCTTCGGCGGCCGCCCGCGACACGAAGTCGGTAAGGCCGTATGTCGTCACCAGATTGAGGCTGATCAGCAGCGAGATCATGCTTTCCGGACCGGTCAGCCAGCCGATGCGCCAGCCGGTCATTCCATGGCTCTTCGACATGGAGTTGATCACCAGCGTGCGCTCGGCCATGCCGGGCAGGGCGCGGGGCGAGATATGGTGTTCACCTGCAAGCGTCCAATAGACCTCGTCGGAAAGCAGCCAGAGGTCGCGGCGGACGCAGAGTTCCGCCAATTCCTCCAGGTTCTTGCGCGAATAGACCGCACCCGTGGGGTTGTTAGGCGTGTTCATCAGGATCGCTTTTGTATTCGGCTTCAGCGCGGCCTCGATCGCAGAAGCGCGCGGCTGGAAACCATCGGCCGCCTCTGCCTCGACGACGGTGAAATCAGCTTCGGCTGCGCGAAACGTACCGGGATAGGTTGCGTAATAGGGAGCCACCACCACCGCATGGTCGCCCTTGTCCAGCGTGCCCTGCACGGCTGCGTAGAGTGCAAGCTGGCCCCCCGGCGTGGCGATGATCTGGTTGGCGCTGGTCTCGACGCCGGTGCATCGCGTCGATGCCCTTGCCATCGCCTCGCGCATGCGTGGGATGCCCGGCAGTTGCGTGTAATGATGGTAGCCCGACCTCACCGCCGTCACGCAGGCTTCGATCGTCTCGCTTGGCGTATCGAAGTCGTGGTCGCCGACCGACAGCATGATGATCGGCTCGCCGGCCTCCTTACGGTTCATCGCGGCGAAATGCACCTCCCAGCCGTCCTTGCCGGACGGGAGGATGCCGCTCAGGCGTTTCGATGGTGTCGGCATGCTAGGCCCTCAGTCTTTCGTTCTTCGGATCCCACAGCGGCTCGTCCTTCTGGACTGTCGCGGGGTAGCGCTCGCCAAATATCTCGACCTCGATCCCGGTGCCCGGCTCCGCGAGGTCGGAGCGCAGCATGCCGAGCGCGATCGATTTGTCTATCCGGTGGCCGAAGCCTCCTGACGTGGTCTCGCCGACGATCTGGCCGTCGTGCCAGAGCGTCGACATGTAAGGCGCGTCGTAGTTCGGGCTGTCCACGACCAGCGTCACGAAGCGCTTCTTCACGCCCTGCTGCTTCTCGTTCTGCAGCGCAGCCTTGCCGCAAAATTCAGGCTTGTCCCATTTGACGAAGCGTTCCAGTCCACCTTGCAGCAAGGTGTAGTCGGTCGACAGGTCCTGCTTCCAGGCGCGGTAGCCCTTCTCGAGCCTGAGCGAGTCCAGCGCGAACATGCCGAACGGCTTCAGGCCGTGCTTCTGGCCGGCTGCCCAGACGGCGTCGAAGATCGTTGCCGTATCCTCGACCTTGGTGTGGATTTCCCATCCGAGTTCGCCCGCAAAGGAGACCCGGACAAGCTGGCACCAGCGGCCGTCGATCTGCACCGACTGGTGCGACAGCCAGGGCAGGGACAGGTCGGCGCCGCAAACCTCCGCCAGGATTTCTCGCGATTTCGGCCCTGAGAGGATCTGGCAGGTAAAGCGCTCGGTCGCATCTTCGAGAGTCAATTCAGCGCTTTGCGGCAGATGTTTCTGCAACCACTCGAAGTCGTGCAGTTGCGCGACCGCCGCCGTGATCAGGAAGAACAGGTTCTCGTCCAGCGCCATGATCGACATCTCGGTGACGATGCGGCCCTTCTCGTCGGCGAAATAGCCAAGGCCGATCCTGCCGGGCTTCGGCACGATGCCCGTGATCATGGTCGACAGCCATTCGCGCGCGCCTTCGCCCTGCAGCCGGAAGCGTGAGAAACCGGGCAGGTCGAGGATGCCGGCAGCGTCGCGCACCGCCAGGCACTCCTCGCGTATGCGCTTTTGCCAAGGCCCTTCGCGGCGGAAGGTCTGCGTTGTTTCCTCCGACATGTCGTCACCGGATTTTACGAACCAGGTGGCCCGCTCCCAGCCATTATAGGCGTTGAACTGGGCACCCAATGCCGCAACCCGGTCGTGGATGGGCGATAGCTTCCGGTCACGCCCGGCCGGCCAGGCGTGTCGCGGGAAATGGATGGCGTATTCGTGGCCGTAGACCTCCATGCCCTTGGCGACGGCATAGTCCGGCTCGGCCGCGAAGGCTGTGAAGCGGCGTGGATCGCAGGACCACATGTCCCATTCGGTCTGCCCCTCGGTCACCCATTCGGCGAGCACCTTGCCGGCGCCGCCGGCCTGCGCGATGCCGAAGGTGAAGACGCAGGCCTCGAAAGCGTTCGGCACACCCGGCATCGGTCCTATGAGGGGGTTGCCGTCGGGCGCGTAGGGGATAGGCCCATTGATCACCTTGGAGAGGCCGGCCGTGCCGAGGATCGGCACGCGCGCGATGGCGGCGTTGAGATACCATTCCAGCCGCTCGAGGTCGTCGGGATAGAGCTGGAAGGAAAAATCGTCGGGCATAGGATCGTCGGGCGTCGCCCAGTGCGCGCGGCAATTGCGCTCGTAGGGGCCGAGATTCATGCCGCTCTTTTCCTGGCGCAGGTAATAGGACGTGTCGACGTCGCGCAGCAGCGGCAGCTTGTGGCCGGCTTCCTTCGACCATGCGGCGAGTTCGGGAATCTCCTCGAACAATATGTACTGATGGCTCATCACCATCATCGGCACCTTGCGTCCGAAAAGCGCGCCGACCTCGGCCGCGCGATAGCCGCCGGCGTTGACGACGTATTCTGAGCGGATCTCGCCCTTGGGCGTCGAGATCACCCACTCGCCGTTCTCGCGCCGCGCGCCTGTGACCGGGCAGAAACGCACGATCTTCGCGCCCATGTCGCGCGCGCCCTTGGCAAGCGCCTGAGTCAACTGCGCCGGGTCGATGTCGCCTTCGCTGGGGTCGTAGAGCGCACCCTTCAGCTCATGCGTCTCGATGAAAGGATAGCGGCGCTTGATCTCATCGAGCCCGACCACGTCGATCGCCATGCCCTGGTAGCGGCCCATGCCCTTGGCGCGCTGGAATTCCTGCATGCGCTCGTCGGTGTGCGCGAGGCGGAGCGAGCCGGTGACGTGGTAGTTCATCGGATAGTCGACGACCTGTGCAAGTCCGCGATAGAGTTCGGCCGAGTAGCG
>JAEYXI010000525.1 GCA_023428515.1 Pseudomonadota bacterium
CCTGCTGGGGGCGGTGCCCGGCCGGCCGGGCCAATTTCGCGTCATCGACGCGTTTTCGCGCATTGTCAGGCTCGGAGAAGGCCTGTCGGCGAACGGACGCCTTTCCGAAATGGCGATGGACCGCGCCGTCGAGGCGCTGAAGGTCTGTGGCGACAAGCTGCGCAACCGCTCGATCGAGAAGGCGCGGCTGGTTGCGACCGAGGCCTGCCGATCGGCGGCGAACGGCGAGGAGTTCCTGACCCGGGTGAAGGCCGAGACCTGCCTGACGCTCGAAATCATCGATCGCCAGACCGAGGCGCGGCTTGCAGTCTCCGGCTGCGGTTCGCTGGTCGAGCGCGATACGGAAGGTGTCGTGCTGTTCGACATAGGCGGGGGGTCGTCGGAGATCGCGCTGATCGACGTCAGGGGGCAACGGTCGCCTCGGCTGGCCAGCCACATCGTCGCCTGGACGTCGCTCCCGGTCGGCGTCGTGTCGCTCGCCGAGAAATTCGGTGGGCGCGAAGTCACGCGCGAAACGTTCTCCGCTATGGTCGGCCATGTAAGGTCGCTGCTCGACGGTTTCGGCGGGCGCGACCGGCTTGACCATGTGATGCATGGCGAAAGATTCCATCTGCTCGGTACATCCGGCACAGTGACGACGCTCGCCGGCGTGCATCTCGACCTCGAGCGCTATGACCGCCGGCGTGTCGACGGTCTCTGGATGGACGGCGGCAGCGTCGATCGCATGGTGGAAAAACTGCTCGGCTGGGATTTCCAGCAGCGCGTCGACAATGCCTGCATCGGAGCGGACAGGGCCGATCTGGTGCTCGCCGGCTGCGCCATCCTCGAGGCGATCCGCGGCATCTGGCCGTCGAACCGCCTGCGCGTGGCCGATCGCGGCCTGCGCGAGGGCATCCTTTCGGAACTAATGGGAGACGCCGGCGTATGGCGGCGTGGCTGGCGAGGCGGGGCACGACCGTGACGAAGAAGCCCACGAAACCAGGCGCAACCCGCGTCCTGCGCACCAAGATCAAGAAGAAGAGCGGGCTGAAGGAATCGTCGCGCCGCTGGCTCGAGCGGCATATGAACGATCCCTACGTGCAGCGCTCGAAGGCAGAGGGTTATCGCTCGCGCGCCGCCTACAAGCTGATCGAGATCGACGACCGCTACAAACTGCTGAAGCCCGGTATGAAGGTCATCGACCTTGGTGCAGCGCCAGGAGGCTGGAGCCAGGTCGCGGCTGCCCGTACCAAGTCGGCGCCTGAGAAGCCGCATGTCGTCGGCATCGACTATCTCGGCATGGATCCGGTATCCGGCGCGACCGTGCTGGAGATGGATTTCCTCGACGATGAAGCGCCGGCGAAACTGGTCGAAGTCCTTGGCGGCGAACCCGACATCGTGCTCTCAGACATGGCGGCTCCCACGACCGGCCATCGGCGCACCGACCATATCCGTACCGAGCATCTCTGCGAGGTTGCTGCGGACTTCGCCATTTCGGTGCTGAAGCCCGGCGGGCATTTCCTGTCAAAAACCTTCCAGGGCGGCACCGAGCATACCGTGCTCGATCTCCTGAAGAGGAATTTCCGCTCGGTGCACCACGTCAAGCCGCCGGCTTCCCGCGGCGAATCCGTCGAGCTCTATCTGCTGGCCAAGGACTTCAAGGGCCGGGAGCAACAAGAGGACGAGGGCTAAACCGCCGGCGGTTCCTCGCCAGCCGGCCCGCGCACACGATGGCCGGAAACGGAGGCGCCAGCGTCCTTGGGCATCGCCAGGAACGGCACCATGGCCAGAAGGCTGGTCATGCCGACGAGCACGAATGCCCAGGTGAAGGCCGTTAGCCCGATCGGCTCGCCGGTGATGTAGTGCACGCTTTCGAGTATGCCGCCGCCGACGGCGACTCCGATCGCGACCGTGATCTGCTGGGACGCGGCGGCAATGGCGGTCGCCTGGCTCGCATCCTTCTCGTCTATGTCGGCGAAGACCAGCGCGTTGGCCGAGGTGAAGAACAGCGAACGAAGGAAACCCGCGCCGATCAGAACGGCGATGATCACGCCGTGAGGCGTTTCCGGCGTGAACAGCGCGTTGGCCGCTATGAAGCAGCTGGAAAGCGCCGCGGCGCCGAGAAGAACGTTGCGAAAGCCGCCCGTGCGTAGCGTGAACGGCGCCAGGAACTTCATGGCCAGGGCGCCAAAGGCCGAAGCAAAGGTCAGCATGCCCGACTGGAAGGGCGTCAGGCCGAAGCCGAGCTGGAAGAGCAGCGGCAAAAGGAATGGCGTGGCGCCGGCGCCGATGCGGAAGATCGAGCCGCCGGCGACAGCGGCGCGGAAGATGCGGTTGCGGAACAGGCGGAAATCCAGCACCGGATGGGCTTTTCTGCGCGCATGCCTGAGGTAGGCTATTCCTGCGAAGATGCCGAGCAGCAGCACGATGATCCCGACGATTGGGGGCAGAGCGGGGAGGCTGACCACCGACAAGCCGAAAACCACACCTGACGCTGCAAGCGCCGATAGCAGAAAGCCCAGGATATCCAGCGGTTTCACGCCGCTCGGCGGAATCTCGGGCAGAAAACGTCCAGCCAGCCAGATGCCCGCAAGCCCGATCGGCACATTGACCAGGAAAATCCAGTGCCAGCTGACGAAGGTGGTGATGAAGCCGCCGATGGGCGGTCCCACGAGAGGCCCGATGACCCCAGGTATCGTCAACCATGCCATGGCGGAGACCAGATCGCGCTTGGCGGTCGAGCGCACGAGCACGAGCCGCGCCACCGGCGTCATCATGGCGCCGCCCATGCCTTGAAGGAAGCGCGCCAGCACGAATTCGACCAGCGAGCCGGAAAGGGCGCAGGCGATGGAGCCGATCACGAAGACGGCAATGGCAATGCGGAAGACGCGCTTGGCGCCGAACCTGTCGGCAACCCAGGCGCTTACCGGAATGAAGATGGCGAGCGAAACGAGATAGGCAGTCAGTGCCAGCTTGAGCGCGATAGGCGATGTGCCGATATCTTCCGCGATCGCCGGAAGCGACGTCGCAATGACAGTCGAATCCATGTTTTCCATGAAAAGGGCGACCGCGAGAATGAGCGGGATGGTTCTGTTCACGGCGATGTCCGGGACGCCAGGCGCAAAGAAGGACAGGCAATCATCCTGCCCGCGCGTTATCATGGCGGGGTTGTGCTGTCTCGCGGTTTTGTCGCCCAGTTGGCCCAATCCGTTGGCGCAGGTCGATCAAATCTGAGTGTGAGTCGGAGGATGTCGGGCTGGGGCAGTTCGGCCGGCCGTATCTGCGACCGAAAATCCACGGGGCAGCCGCTTTTCTTCCCTGGCTGGACGTGTTACCAGCCGCTGCCAATCCTGAAAGGGAATATTCGAGTCGGCGCGGTCCAAAGGGCTCCGCGCCTGTTTCGTATTTAGAAGGATCGGCCATGGCGAAGATCATCGAAACCTCCACTGGCGCTACGGCGCTCACCTTCGACGACGTGCTCCTCCAGCCCGGCCATTCCGAGGTCATGCCGGGCGAAACCGATGTCCGGACGCGCATCGCAGTCGACATCGACCTGAACCTTCCGATCCTCTCCGCAGCCATGGACACCGTTACGGAAGCGCCGCTCGCCATTGCCATGGCGCAGGCCGGCGGCATCGGCGTCATCCACCGCAACTTCAAGCCGGCCGAGCAGGCCGAGCAGGTCCGGCAGGTCAAGAAGTTCGAATCCGGCATGGTCGTGAACCCAGTCACCATCGGGCCGGAGGCGACGCTCGCCGACGCGCGTACCCTGATGAAAGTCCACGGCATCTCCGGCATTCCGGTCGTCGAGAACGGCGGCACCGGCGGGCAGAAGGTTGGCCGGCTGGTTGGCATTCTCACCAACCGCGACGTGCGCTTCGCTTCCGACCTGTCGCAAAAGGTCTACGAGCTGATGACCAAGGAGAATCTGGTCACGGTCAAGGAATCGGTGGACCCCGACGAGGCAAAGCGCCTGCTGCACCAGCGCCGCATCGAAAAGCTGCTGGTCGTCGACACCGCAGGCAACTGCGTCGGGCTGATCACGGTGAAGGACATCGAGAAGTCGCAGCTCAACCCGAACGCGTCCAAGGATGCGCAGGGCAGGCTGCGCGTTGCGGCCGCGACCAGCGTGGGCGAGGACGGCATGGAGCGCGCCGAGCGCCTCATCGATGCCGGCGTCGATCTTCTCGTGGTCGATACCGCGCATGGTCATTCGCAACGGGTGCTGGATGCGGTGGCGCGCGCCAAGAAGCTCTCCAATTCGGTGCGGATCATGGCGGGCAACGTTGCGACGGCTGAGGGAACGCAAGCGCTGATCGACGCCGGAGCCGATGCGGTGAAGGTCGGCATCGGGCCGGGCTCGATCTGCACCACGCGCGTGGTGGCAGGTGTCGGCGTGCCGCAGCTTTCGGCGATCATGTCGGCGGTCGAGACCGCGCAGCGCTCTGGTGTGTCGGTCATCGCCGATGGCGGCATCAAGTTCTCGGGTGATCTCGCCAAGGCGCTTGCCGCAGGCGCAAGCGCGGCCATGGTGGGCTCGCTGCTCGCCGGCACCGAGGAAAGCCCAGGCGAGGTCTATCTGCATCAGGGCCGTTCGTTCAAAGCGTATCGCGGCATGGGCTCCGTCGGCGCCATGGCGCGTGGCTCGGCCGACCGCTACTTCCAGGCGGAAGTGCGCGACACGCTGAAGCTGGTTCCGGAAGGCATCGAAGGACAGGTGCCCTACAAGGGACCGGTCGCAGGCGTGCTCCACCAACTGGCGGGCGGTCTAAGGGCCGCAATGGGGTATGTCGGCGCACGGGATCTTGTCGAATTGCGCGACCGTGCCACCTTCGTGCGCATATCGCATGCCGGCTTGCGCGAGAGCCATCCGCACGACGTGACGATCACGCGCGAAAGCCCGAATTATTCGGCGTGACGGCCGTCGGCCCTTCAGCGGGCCGGCAATTAGCCTTTAATATCGAACACCGCGATCTTGCGGCGTTCGAACTTGATCGCGATCTCGCCGCGAACGAGGCGCAGCGCCTGCTCGCCGAACACCTCGCGGCGCCAGCCATGCAGGGCCGGCACGTCTGCCGTCTCGCCCTCTGCGGCAATGCGGTCGATATCGTCGCTGGAGGCGAGCACCTTCGCCGCCACGCCTTCCTTTTCGGCGACTAGTCGCAAGAGGACTTTCAGCAGTTCGGCCGCGGCGCTCGATCCCTCGGCCTGTTGAGGCATCTTCGGCAGCCGCGGCATCTGCTCCCTGGGGATCGCGAGGGCCGCATTGATCGCGCCGAGCAGGGCGCCTGCCGTTGCTGATCGCTCCCAGCCCTTCGGCGTGGTCCTGAGCTTCGCCAGTGCGGCGGCATCCTTTGGCTGCTGCTGTGCGATCTCGTAGATCGCGTCGTCCTTCAGGACGCGTCCGCGCGGTACGTTGCGTTCGCGTGCCTCGCGCTCACGCCATGTCGAGACCGATTGCATGACAGCCAGCTCCTGCGGTTTGCGCAGGCGCATCTTCAGTCGTTTCCAGGCATCCTCGGGCTTCGGATCGTAGGTGGAACGCGACGTCAGGACTTCCATCTCCTCGTTCAGCCAGTGAGCGCGGTCCTCGCGTTCCAGTTCGACCTTGAGATGTTTGTAGACGTCGATGAGATGGGTGACGTCCGCGAGGGCATAGGCGAGCTGCTTTTCGGACAGCGGGCGGTGCCGCCAGTCGGTGAAGCGTGACGACTTGTCGAGTTGCGCGCCGGTGATCTTCTGCACCAACTGGTCGTAGGAGACGCTGTCGCCAAAGCCGCAAACCATGGCTGCGACCTGGGTGTCGAAGACGGGATGCGGGATCAATTCCCCGAGGTGGAAGACGATCTCGATATCCTGCCGCGCCGCATGAAAGACCTTGGTCACGGCCTCGTTCGCCTTCAGCGCGAAGAACGGCTTCAAGTCGATCTCAGGCGAAAGCGGGTCGACCAGCGCGGTCACGCCAGGCGCAGCCATCTGGATGAGGCAGAGTTCCGGCCAGAAGGTCGTTTCGCGGATGAACTCGGTGTCGACAGTGACGAATTCGGATTTCGCCAATTCGCGAATGACGTCTTCCAACGCCGCTTGGGTCGTAATCACATGCATGAAAAATCTTCGATCAACAGGATGACCTATTTCCATTCCAGCCAAAGGCGCATTCGTCAAGCGTAGACGGCGAAAGGTTTTTCGTCACTCCTCGACCGAACCTTTGCCTGAGCTGCCATTCCGCCGCGTAAGGCGGGCGAATATGGTTGAGGTGCGCAGCAGTGCCGTAAAGCGGCCGCGACGACTGGCGGGCACAGCGGCGCGGGCCTGCATGCGGTATACGATGATAAGGATGAAGACCACATAGATCGTCGCGCAGAAGATGAAGAGCCAGCTCGGCCCGAAATTCTGCATGAAGAAGGCCGCGATCACCGGCCCGCCGATCGCTCCGAAGGAATAAAACAGCATCAGCGCGGCATTGACGAGGACGAACTCGCCCTTGTCGGCTCGGTCGTTGGCATGCGCTGCCGAGAGCGAATAAAGCGGCATGGCGAAGGAGCCGAACACGAAGACCAGCGCGAAATTCGCGAGGGGGCCGGTCCCTGCGAAGAGGACGAGCGCCACCGCCGCTATCATGGCGCCGCAGGTTGTGATGAGCAGGATGCGCCGCCGGTCCCAGAGATCCGAGAGATGGCCGAGCGGATACTGGATCATCGCGCCGCCGATGATGCCGATGGAGACGAAAGTAACGACGTCGGTCACCGACAGGCCGATCTGCTCGGCATAGACGGGGGAAAGCGTCCGGAACGAGCTGTTTGTCAGGCCGACCGCGATACAGCCGATGCAGCCCAGCGGCGAGATTCGCCAGACGCGGGCGAGGTCGAGCTTCACGTCTTCCGGCGCTGTCGGGTTGGAGCGGTCGCCCAGCGACACCGGCACCAGCGACAGGGTGATCATGATCGACATGATCGCGAAGATCGTGAAGCCGTCTGCGCCGAAGACCGGAATCAGGAACTGCGCGCCGGTCACTGAGCCGATGTCGATGATGCGGTAGAGCGCAAGGACCCGCGCGCGGTCGTGATTCTGGACGCCCGAGTTCAGCCAGCTCTCCATGATGGTGAACAGGCCGGCGAAGCAGAAACCGGTGGCGAAACGTATCAGGGACCAGAACAGAGGATCGATGATCAGGACGAGCAGCAGCGTTCCGGCCGAGGCGATCGCGGCAAGCGCCGAGAAGGAGCGCACATGGCCAACAGACTTCATGATGCGCGTGATGAAGACGCAGCCGAGCAGGAAGCCGCCGAAATAGGCCGTGCCCATGAAACCGATGGTCGCCGGCGAAAACCCTTCCTCGGCCCCGCGCAGGGCAATGAGCGTGCCCTGCAGGCCATTGCCGCCGAGCAGAATGCCTGCGGCGATCAGGAGGGGGATCAGCGGGCGGATCGAGGACATATGCGAGAGAAGAATCCGCGTGGGGGACACCCTTATTGGGCCATCGCCCGCGCGATTTCCAGCGCAATACCGTCGGCGACTCGCGCAAAACCGCCTTTGCCTTGACAAATCAGGGTGCCCATGCGCTTTTCCGCGCGAATTTTGGGCCGGCTGTTGTTGCCGGCATCTGCAATGTTCCGGAACAAGACATGACGATGCATCGCTACCGCAGCCACACCTGCGTTCAATTGAGGAAGTCCGACGCCGGAAAGGACGTCAGGCTTTCTGGCTGGGTCCATCGCGTGCGCGACCATGGCGGGCTGCTCTTCATCGACCTGCGCGATCATTACGGAATGACGCAGATCGTTGCGGATCCGGATTCGCCTGCCTTCAAGACGGCGGAAGCCGTGCGCGGGGAGTGGGTCATCCGCGTCGATGGCGAGGTCAAGGCGCGCATGGCCGAGGCGGTGAACCCAAATCTGCCGACCGGCGAGATCGAGGTGTTCGCACGCGAGATCGAGGTTCTGTCGGCCGCAAAGGAGCTGCCGCTGCCGGTGTTCGGCGAGCCCGACTATCCGGAAGACATCCGCCTGAAATATCGCTTTCTCGACCTGCGCCGCGAGACGCTGCACAAGAACATCGTAGCGCGTACCAAGATCATCGCCGAGATGCGCAACCGCATGGTGGATGCTGGCTTCACCGAGTTCTCGACGCCCATCCTGACTGCTTCCTCGCCCGAGGGCGCGCGCGACTTCCTGGTGCCGAGCCGTATTCATCCCGGCAAGTTCTATGCGCTGCCGCAGGCGCCGCAGCAGTACAAGCAGCTGATCATGGTGTCGGGCTTCGATCGCTATTTCCAGATCGCGCCCTGTTTCCGCGACGAGGATCCGCGCGCCGACCGCCTGCCGGGAGAATTCTACCAACTCGACCTCGAGATGAGCTTCGTCGAGCAGGACGACGTGCTGGGAACGATGGAGCCGGTGCTGCGCTCGGTTTTCGAGACATTTGCCGAAGGCAAGCCGGTTACGCAGCAGTTTCCGCGCATCCCCTATGACACCGCCATGCGCAAATACGGATCCGACAAGCCGGATCTACGCAACCCGATCGAGATGCAGGCTGTGTCGGAGCATTTCTTGGGATCGGGCTTCAAGGTCTTCGCCAATATCCTGGCGAACGACCCCAAGGCCGAGGTATGGGCGATTCCGGCGAAGACCGGCGGGTCGCGTGCTTTCTGCGACCGCATGAATTCCTGGGCTCAGGGCGAGGGCCAGCCTGGCCTCGGCTACATCTTCTGGCGCAAGGAGGGCGACAAGCTCGAAGGCGCGGGCCCGATCGCCAAGAATATCGGCGAGGAGCGCACCGCTGCC
>JAEYXI010000511.1 GCA_023428515.1 Pseudomonadota bacterium
GTATAGGTATGCGCGAAGGCCAGGACGATCAGGCCGACCAGCGACGCGGCCATGCCGATCGGCAGCGAGTAGGGCAGCGGCCGCTTGTCGGTATACATGCCGATCAGCGGCTGCAGCATCGACGCCGTGCCCTGGAACGCCAGGGTCAAGAGGCCGATCTGCCAGAAATCGAGATGGTAATTGTCCTTCAGCAGCGGATAGATCGCGGCCAGCAGCGACTGCATCACGTCATTGATGAAGTGACACAGGCTTACCGCCAGAATGACGGCAAATACTGTATTGTCGGCGCTGGAAGGCCGGGCCTGGATGGTTGTATCGGTCACTGCTTGTCTCGGAAGAATGGTCTGCGCGGGCGCGTCAGGGTTGCAGATAAGCCTGACCGTCGCCAAAAGTATGATGCAGTCCTGCTAAGTTTTGGTGCCAGAACGGTCGAGGAGCGATGATGCGCCACTCGATAATCTCTGCCTAATTACCACTCGGACGACACCGCAAGCAGCGAGAAGGCGGCGTGCCCGGTCAACCTGACCTGAAGCAGGTGAAAGGCGTCAACCGCGTTTTGCGATGAAGTTGTGGTAGACGTAGAGCACTACGAGCGAGCCGATGACGGCGACGATCAAGCTCCAGATATTGACGCCGGTTACGCCATCAGCGCCGAGAAGCGAGAAAATCAAGCCGCCGACCACTGCGCCGACGATACCCAGCACGATATCCACCACCAGGCCCTGACCTGAACTGCCGTACAGCTTGCTGCCGATAAAACCGGCCACGAGGCCGAGGACCAACCACCCGATTACCGACATAATCCGTCCCCTTGCGTGAACCAGCGTCCGCCATCAGCGCAATTCTCGGTAGTAGGGGGTCATGCTCCCACAACACGGTTGGGAACGCAACCCGACCTCAAGACGTTATGCGGTTCGGGGCGGTTTGTACTTCAGGAGGCATTCATGGGACTTCTCGACGACGCCGTGCCGGGTGGCAATATAACGAAACCGCTGCTGGTGGCGCTGGGCGTCCTGCTAGCCGGAAAAATGCTCACAAAGGCGAGAGAGAATCCGGAAGACGGGGCGGCGCCCGAATCCGGACAGGCGCCCGATCAACGCTTGCCACAGGCGGATACGCCGATGGGCCGCGATGCCCAGCCTGGCGCGCCACGTCAGCAGACGCCTGACAGCCAGGCCGACGGCAACGGCGGGATTGTCAGCGGACTGGAGGATTTGCTTGACCGACTGAAGAAAACCGGACTGGGCGAGGCCGCGGATTCGTGGGTCAAGTCAGGAGAAAACAAGCCGATCGAGCCGGGCGAACTCGGCAAGGCGGTCGGCCAGACAACGTTGAGCGAAATCTCCCGCCAAACCGGAGTCAGCGAAGAGGAACTATTGAAGCAGCTTTCAAAAGTGTTGCCTGGCATGGTCGACAAGCTGACCCCCAACGGAGCCGTACCGTCCAACACGGAGGTAGCTCGGAATCTGCCCTCCAGCCCTTGGTGAAGGTTCAAGCGCGGCAAGGCCGCCATGACGAACGCGCCGACCGGCGCGTTCGATTATCTCAACTGAAGCCTATCGGCGCATTCTCGCTCGACAACCTGCCCTGATTCTGCTATCAGCCGCCACAATTCGCGGTGGAGGCCGCCGCGGAGGCGGTTGGCTATATGGCTTTGCATCAAGCCATCGCCTTGTTTCTGAACACGAAAGACAGGATTGCCCGTGCAGGTACTCGTCCGCGACAACAATGTTGACCAGGCGCTTCGCGCCCTCAAGAAGAAAATGCAGCGCGAAGGCATCTTCCGCGAGATGAAGATGCGCGGACACTACGAGAAGCCCTCCGAGAAGCGCGCCCGCGAAAAGGCCGAGGCCGTTCGCCGCGCCCGCAAGCTGGCCCGCAAGCGCGCCCAGCGCGAGGGTCTGCTCCCGATGACCCCGCGTCCGGCCCCGGCCGGCGGTGCAGGGCGTCCGGCGCGCTGACACGCCTAGTTTTCGTCCTTTTCCGGCGATACGACCATCAAGGTGGGGCGATGTGAATCGCCGCCACCTTTTGTTTTCATCGCGCTTTGGGGGACGCGGTGCGGGGACCACGAATCCGGCATACCAGGCCCGGCATCTGAGGAAGAACGCGATGAATGCAGCCCTGGGCGACCGCAAGCGGACGAGGTCTGGCGGTACGGCGATAGCGGCGGCATTGTTTGCCGGCCTCCTGCTTTCGGCCTGCCAGAGCGGCCCGACGGGCGAACTCACCACCATCGACACGGCGCAGGGGTCGGAGCAGAACATCTCCTCGCTGACGGCAGTCATCAGCCGCAACCCGCAAGATCCGGAAGCCTATAATGTGCGCGGATCGGCCTATGGCCGCGGCGGCAAGTACCGCGAGGCGCTGAAGGATTTCGACAAGGCGATCGAGCTCAGGCCGAATTTCTACCAGGCCTATTCCAATCGCGCGCTGATCCACCGCTTCATGGGCGACCAGGAGGCCGCGCTCAACGACTACAACCGGGCGATCCAGCTCAATCCGAACTACGACGCCGCCTATATCGGCCGCGGCAATCTCTACCGCAGGGCGGGCCGCACCACCGAAGCCTTCAACGACTTCCAGAAGGCGATCCAGCTCGACACCACCGATGCGCGCGCCTACCACAATCGCGGCCTGATCTATCAGAGCCAGGGCCAGCATGCCTTCGCGATCGAGGATTTCTCGACCTCCATCTCGCTGTCGCCCGATGCGCCGGAACCTTACAACGGGCGCGGACTGTCCTATCTCGCGACGAACGACGAGGACAACGCCTTCGCCGACTTCAACACGGCGATCAAGCTGGACGGCAAGGTCGCGGAAAGCTGGGCAAACCAGGCGCTGGTCTACGAGCGGCGCGGCGACAAGGCCAAGGCTGCGAAATCGTACCAGCAGGCGGTCCGGCTCGATCCGAACTACAAGCCCGCCGTGGACGGGTTGGCGCGCACCAAGGGAACTTGAGCCCGAGTCTTGCATTTTCTCGAAAACGTGGATGACTCAGATGATCAAGAAATTCGCAGCGCTCCTCGCTACATCGCTCATAACGGCTTTCCTCGCCGCTCCCGCCAGCGCCGGAAACTTGAAGCTCGGCGTACTCACTTGCGACATAGAGGGAGGCACGGCGCTCGTCATCGCCTCGCACAAGGGGCTCGACTGCACCTTCAAGCCGTCGCACGGCGGCGCTAGGGAGCGCTACACGGGCGTCATCTCCAAGATCGGCGTCGACCTCGGCGTCACCCACCAGGGTTCGCTGGTATGGGCGGTGTTCGCCATCGACAGCGGCTACGAGGGCGGCCAGCTTGCCGGCAACTATCTCGGCGCGACCGCCGAGGCGAGCGTGGTGGCGGGCGGCGGCGCCAATGTACTCGTCGGCGGCTTCCAGCGGTCGTTCAACCTGCAACCGCTGAGCGTTCAGGCGCAGACAGGCGTCAACCTTGCCGTCGCCGTGACCTCCATGAGGCTGTTCGACTCGCTGAAATAGAGTGTGATCCGAGGGTACGGACCTGCTGGAACCTTGAAACCGCGTCGACAGTTGTTGACGAGAACTTCAAGGAGGTCCGACATGAGATACCTGCTACTCGCGGCTGCATCGGCAGCCATTCTTGCCGCCGTTCCCGCAGCCAATTCCCAGACCAAGGGCATGGAGCTCGGCGTGCTCGACTGCAAGGTCGAGGGCGGCGCCGGCTTCATCATCGGCTCGACCAAGGACGTGCTCTGCACCTACAGGCCGGCCGACAAGAACCTCGCCCCGGAGAACTATCACGGCACGATCAGCAAGATCGGGCTCGATGTCGGCGTGACCGGTGAAACGCTGATCACCTGGGCCGTGCTTGCGCCGAACGCCGATCTCTATGCGCCCGGCGCGCTGGCCGGAGACTATGTCGGCGCGAGCGCCGAGGCTTCGGCTGCGATCGGCGCCGGCGCCAACGCGCTGGTGGGCGGCTCGAACCGCACCTTCTCGCTGCAGCCGCTCTCCGTGCAGGCGCAGACCGGCGTCAATCTCGCCGTCGGCGTCACCGAGTTCAAGCTACGGACGGCCGCGGGC
>JAEYXI010000580.1 GCA_023428515.1 Pseudomonadota bacterium
TTCCAGTCCTTCGGCGCCGTGATGGGCATGGACTGGCACTCGTCGGGCATCACCACCAGCGTCATCGGCGCACTGAAGCGCGGGCTCCAGCCGCTGTCGGGCGAACTCGGGCTGCATGTCTGCGGCGGACGCGGCGCGCATTCGCGCAAGACGCCGGCCGAACTCGTCGCCATCGGCGAGCGCATCGGCTTCGACGGCGCCGCGCTCGCAAAAGCCAGCCGCCTCGTCGCCAAGGTCGACAGCGCCGCCGTGCAAGACGGCTTCGACCTCTATCTGCACGGCTTCATCGTCGCCGATGATACGCGCTGGGTCGTCGTGCAGCAGGGGATGAACGGCGACACCCGCGTCGCCCGCCGCTACCATTGGCTCTCGGAAGGCTTGAAAAGTTTCGTCGACCAGCCGCATGCGGCGATCGAGGGCGCGTCGCAGGGAAAAATCGTCAACCTCACCGACCGCCGCGCAGAAAAATCGCGCGCCGGCCAGCTCGACCTGCTCGCCGACCTCGGCCCCGACCGCATCGCCCGGGAATTCGCCAAGCTGGGCGGCCGGACAGCGCCCGAACCCGCCCAGCCGGTGCTCCCGCATCTGGTCATGCCCGCTCATCACGACGTGCGCGAGGAGGACATCGTGATGCGCCGTCTGCACGGCAATTTCGCCGCAGCGGCCGAACAAGGTCCGACCGACTATGCCGAGCTGCTGCTCACTCCCGGCGTCGGCGCGCGCACGGTGAAGGCGCTCGCCATGGTCGCCGAGGTCATCCACGGCGCACCTTGCCGCTTCACCGACCCGGCGCGCTTCTCGCTCGCCCATGGCGGCAAGGACCGGCATCCCTTCCCGGTGCCCACAAAAGTCTATGACGAGACGATCGGCGTGCTGAAATCGGCGGTGGCGAAGGCCCGGCTCGGCCGCGCCGAAGAACTCGGCGCCCTGCAACGCCTCGACGACCAGTCGCGCCTGCTGGAGCGCTACGTCACCGGCCCGAGCCTGAAGGAGATCGTCGCCGGCGAATTCGACCAATCGCATCTTCTGGGTGGCCGCAGCGTATTTGGTTGGGAGAAGCCGAGCGCGGCTCCCTTATCCTCTCCCCGGGCAGGGGGAGAGGTGGATCGCCCGTAGTGCGAGACGGAGAGGGGGGCATGCGGTTCGACGAAGTCTTACTCGACCTCAGCGACCGCAAGACCCACAGGACGGACCGATCCCGAGGCTTGTCCAGGGTGGAGATCAGAAGCCACCCGGATTCCACGGAATGTCGTCGATGAAGACCGACACGGCAGAAAAGCTTTTCGGCAATTCGCCTTCGAGCAGCTTCACCTTGTAGGACAGGCTCGTACCGTTGACCGCAGGCTCGGTCAGTTCGACGGTCGCGGTCTGCAATTTTCCATCGACGATGCCCGTCACCCCCGCATTCGGCGGATCGGATCGGAAGCTTTCACCGCCTTTCGACCATCCCTCCACGAACTCGGCCACGCCGATCATCCGAGCCGCCCTCGCCGGACGATCCGTGAACATCGTGATGGAGGGATTGATGTCGCTGAGCGTGAGGGTCGTGCCGTCGAACTCCCCAACCCGAGCGGTCTGGATGAAAAGCCAGGAAGCATCTGCCAGCGGGTCTGCCAGCGCGGACGCTTTCGAGACGGCTAGCCCCAGCAATAACACGCTTGCGGCCGTAACAAGCTTGGTCGGCTTGAATGCTGTGATTTGCGACATGCACGGCTCCTGCCCTTGGTTGTATCGATATTAGTCGGCATGCGCCCTCTGGCAAGTCCGACGCAACCACAACATTCGCTAATCCTCTCGGCCGAAACGGCCGTTCATGCAGCGCGATCGATCACGCTCAATCCGTTGGCGTTTTGCAGCAGGCAGGTGAGCATGAAAATCGAAGTTCTTTCTCTGCGCCACCTTGGCGATCCCCGCAGCCGCACCAGCGCTTGCCGGCCGCCCGACCTCTCGGCGAGCCGAAAGATCGCCTCGCCTGCGCTCAGCGCTTCTGTGCCCTCAGCAGCGCTTCGCCGAGGCCGCCGATCGACTTGGAGTCCTGCGCCGGCTGGCGGTTGCCGCCGCCCTTGCCCTGCGCACTTCCCCGCCCGTCATTACGCGGTCCCCGATGCTGCCCGGCGCCCTGGCTGTCCCGGCCGCCGGCAGCACCCGCATCCTTGCGCATCGACAGGCCGATCCGCTTGCGGGAGACATCGACCTCGACGACCTTCACCTTGACCACCTGGCCGACCTTCACCACCTCGTTCGGATCCTTCACGAAGCGGTCGGCGATCTGCGAGATATGGACCAGCCCGTCCTGGTGGACGCCGATGTCGACAAAGGCGCCGAAGGCTGCGACGTTGGTCACGGTGCCCTCCAGCATCATGCCCGGCTTCAGGTCCTTGATGTCGTCGATACCGTCGGCGAAGGTCGCCGTCTTGAAGCTCGGGCGCGGGTCGCGGCCAGGCTTCTCCAGTTCCGCTAGAATGTCCTTCACCGTCGGCAGGCCGAAGCGCTCATCGACGAAAACCTCAGGGTTGAGCTTGCGCAGCGCGGCGCCGTCACCCATCAGCGACCGGATATCGCGGCCGCAGGCTTCGACGATCTTCCTCGCGACCGGATAGGCCTCCGGGTGCACCGACGATGCGTCGAGCGCCTCCTCGCCATCCCTGATGCGCAGGAAGCCCGCGCACTGCTCGAAGGTACGCGCGCCGAGCCGCGGCACCGACAGGAGCTCGCTGCGGCTCTTGAACGGCCCCTCGGTATCGCGGCGCAGCACGATCGCCTCGGCGACCGACTGGCCAAGGCCGGACACGCGCGCCAGGAGCGGCGCGGACGCAGTGTTGAGATCCACCCCGACGCCGTTCACCGCGTCCTCGACCACCGCGTCCAGCGCCTTCGCAAGGCGGTACTGGTCGACGTCGTGCTGGTACTGGCCGACGCCGATCGCCTTGGGCTCGACCTTCACGAGTTCGGCGAGCGGATCCTGCAGGCGGCGACCGATCGAAATCGCGCCGCGCAGCGAGACGTCGAGGCCTGGGAACTCGGTGGCTGCCAGTTCGGACGCCGAATAGACCGAGGCGCCGGCTTCCGACACGATCACCTTGGTGGGTTTGGGCGCCGGCATGTCGGCGAGCAGGTCGCCCACCAGCTTCTCCGTCTCGCGGCTCGCCGTGCCGTTGCCGATCGCGATCAGCTCTATTCGATGCTTGACGATGAGGCGGGCGAGTTCCGCCTGCGCGCCGCGCACGTCGTTTTTCGGCTGGAAGGGATAGACCGTCGTTGTTTCGAGCACCTTCCCCGTCGCATCCAGCGCGGCGACCTTGACGCCGGTCCGAATGCCGGGGTCGAGGCCGAGCGTTGGGCGCGTGCCGGCAGGTGCTGCCAGCATCAGGTCCTTCAGGTTGCGCGCGAATACGCGGATCGCCTCTTCCTCGGCGCGTTCGCGCAGCTCGCGCGTCAGGTCGAGCGACATCTGCAGCGACAGCTTCACCCGCCATGTCCAGCCGACCACCTGCATCAGCCAATTGTCAGCGGCGGACGAGCCGCCGATCGAGAACGCATAGGCGATCATCCGCTCAACCGGTTTTACCGGAGCGGGATCGTTGGCATCGACGATGATCTCGACCGAGAGGACGTCCTCGTTTCGGCCGCGGAAGATGGCGAGTGCGCGGGGACTGGGGACGGTGGCCCACTTCTCCGAATAGTCGAAATAGTCGGAGAACTTGGCGCCGGCATCCGCCTTCCCGTCGATCAGCTTCGACACGACGACCGCGTTGTCCTTCATGTAGGCACGCATGCGGCCGACGAGGTCGGCATCTTCCGAGAAGCGCTCCGCCAGTATGTCGCGCGCGCCGTCGAGCGCCGCCTTCGCGTCCGCCACCTCGCCGCCGACAA
>JAEYXI010000658.1 GCA_023428515.1 Pseudomonadota bacterium
TTAACGCAGGAACAATGGTGAAGCAATGACAGCATTGGGCAGGCCCAGTTCGCGCGACAAGATTGTGGCGGCCGCCGTGGAACTCGCCAAGGAAGTTGGGCCGGGACATGTGTCTCTCGACGCGGTCGCGCAACGCGCAGGCGTATCGAAAGGCGGGCTGCTTTACAACTTCCCCTCCAAGAACAAGCTTCTGGAAGCGATCGTCGCTTATCATCTCGAGAAGTTCGAGAATGCGCTGCTCGAGAAGATGGAGAAGAGCAGCAGCAAGGAAGACAGTGTTATTGCGGCCTGCGTCGACTTGTTCGAAATGGACTGCAAGGAGGGCCTGCCTCCGGCTTCAGGTTTTCTTGCCGCCCTGGTCGAAAACCCCGACCTTATGCTTCCCGTACGCGAGATGAGCCGCAGGCTGGTCGACCGGATACGGGCAAACGCCTCGGATGAATCCTCCGCCCTTGTCGTGTTCATGGCGCTTGAGGGACTGCGCTGCCTGCCGCTGCTCGATATCGACATTTTGACCGACGAAGAACGCAAGCTGATCGTCGAGAAGCTTCACGACATCGTGAATCAGGCTGAGCCGGCTCTATAGATCGGCGATCAGGTCACCCCCGCTCAGCGCCTTGTCTTGGCCTCGACGGCGGACCAGTTCTGATAGGGGCGACGGAAGGTCGGGACGCGATCCTGCACCGCCGGTAGGGGCTCGAACGGCTTGTGCGGCTCGGCCTGGTACCAGAATGCGACTGAGGAAATGTCGTCGGAACGGCGGTTGGCATGGCCGTGCTCGATCGTCACCCGGACGCTTTTCTGGAAGATCACCGGGTCCTCGATATGCCAGCGGTAGAGCGTCACCGGCTCGGTCCAGTTCGGCCCGCCGGCGGCGATGATGCCGTGATAGGGCGCATCGTATTCCTGGGTCGGGCACCACGCGGTGTTGAAATAATCCTCGGTTCCGGTGCCGTGCAGGGTCGGCGGCCAGGCATCGTTGGCGCCCGGAGAGGATTCCGGGCGATCACCGACCAGCGCCGCCTTGGGTCCGATACGAGGATCGGGCTTGCGTATCCCATCCGGAACGGAAAGGCCGGGTTCGCCGTCAACGAAGATCATGTCGTCGCCTTCGCCATACCAGTCCCACAGTTCCGACCGGCGGCGCGAATAGACGCTGTAGAGCACGCCGACATAGTGGCCGTGGCCGGCGGCGTCTAAAATCACGTAGTTGTCGTTGCCGTCCGCGTTCTCTCCGCCGAAGAGCACCTGCTCGTTGGTCAGGCCCGTCTCGTCGAAGGCCGCGGGGCGCTGCTGCCGGTATTGCGCGTGGAAGCGGCCGAGTCCGTCCTCGAGTTCGTCATGCAGTTCGAGGTCGATGTAGTAGTAGAAGAGAAGGTCGTGCTCGGCCTCGTTGGTGATGGTGAACTTCATGCCGGAGCCGAAGGGCATCGGGAAGTAGCAGTTGAACGCCTTGCCGTCCTCGGGGCTCGCCTGCATCGGCAGGCTCGCATAATTCTTCGTGCGGGCGTGGCCCATGCCGAAGAAGTCGCCGATCGGCGCCTCGATGCTGGGCTCCGCCTCGCCGTCCCACCAGGCCCGCAGAACGGCCTTGCGCAGATAGCTTTCGCTCTGACACTGGATGGTCACCCAGATATGCGTGACGATGCCCGCGCCTTCGTGCTCGGCAATGACGATGGTCTGGCCCGGTTCGACATGCAGCCGGTCGTCATTGCCGCCGGTACGGTCATAGCTGGAGAAGCGTCGCGTCTTGGCCTTGCGCAGCTTGGCGAGACCGCGCAGTGGGGAAAGGCCGGCATTCGTCATCTCGTGATCCTTGGCAGTTGGCATGCGGTCATTTCAGGCCGCTGGTCTTGATCGAGTCCATGATCTGCCGCTGGAAGATCAGGAAAAGGACTAGCGTGGGAATAGCGACGATGGTCGAGGCCGCCATCATATAGTTCCATGCGGCGGAGTATTCGCTCTTGAAATTGGCGATGCCGACCTGGACGACCCAGAGCTTCTGGTCGGAGGCGACGGTGAGCGGCCACAGGAACGCGTTCCAGTTCGCCAGGAAGAACAGGATGGCGAGCGCCGAGAGGATCGGCTTCGACAGCGGCAGGATGATACTCCAGTAGATGCGCCAGTAGCCGGCGCCGTCGATGACGGCAGCCTCCTCGATCTCGCGCGGCACCGACAAATAGTACTGGCGCAGCAGGAAGATGCCAAAGGCGTTGAAGATGGCCGGCACGATCAGCCCGGCATAGCTGTTCAGCATGCCAAGGGCGCGCACGATGATGAAGAGCGGCACGATGATCACCGGCAGCGAGACGAGCAAAGTCGAGAAGATCGCCAGGAAGATCAGTTCGCGGCCGGGAAAGCGAAGGCGCGCCAGCGCGTAGCCCGCCATAGAATGGAAGAACAGCGCCACCACGGTGACGGTGACCGACACGAACAGGCTGTTCAGCATGTAGCGGATGAACGGCACTTCGGTCATCACATAGGTGAAGTTCTCGAAGGTCGGCGCTGCCGGCAGCATGGTCGGCGAAAAAGCTTCCTGGCTGGTCTTGAAGGCGATCGACACCATCCACAGCAAGGGGAAGATCGTCATCAGGGCGAGTATTGCGGCGACCGTCATCCAGATCAGGCGGACGGCGGTGACCTGCGAGGCGCTGAAATAGGTGGGGGCGGACGACTCACTCATTGTCGAAGCGCCCTCCCCTGGTGAGCACGAACATGACACCTGTCAGAAGGACCAGGGCGATGACCAGCACCGAGGCCATCGCAGCGGCGTAGCCAAAGGCGCCGAAGCCGAACGCCTGGTGATAGATGTAGACGATCAGGACGGAGGTCGAGTTCGCGGGACCGCCGCCGGTCATCACCCAGATGATGTCGAAGGCCTGGCTGCCCGCAACGGCTGCGACCATCGAGATCATGATGACAAAGAAGCTGGTCGGCCTCAGCAGCGGAAGAGTGATGTACCAGAAGCGCTGGATCGGGCTCGCGCCATCCATGGTCGCCGCCTCGTAGTACATTGCCGGGATGTCCTGCAGCCCGCCGAGGAAGATCAGCATGTAGTAGCCCATCAGGAACCAGACGCTGACCAGCACCACCGTGAAGAGCGCGAAGTTGGGATCGCCGAGGAAGGAGATGCCGCCGAGCCCGAGCGCAGGCGCGAGACGGCTCAGCACGCCGATCTTGTCGACGACGAGAAACTGCCAGACCAGCGCGACGACGACGAGGCTCACCATATGCGGCGCGAAGAACATGGAGCGGACGATACCGTTGAAACGGTTGGTCTTCTGGACGAGGAGCGCAAGGCCCAGGCCGGAGACGTAGAGCAGCGGTACGAGCAGGACGGCATAAAGCGCCGTGACCTTCGCGGATTGCCAGAAGAGCGGATCGCGCATCATCTTGGCATAATTGGCGAGGCCGACGAAGCGGTAGGAGCCGAAGCCGTCGACCTCGTAGAATCCCAGCACCAGCGCCAGGATCATCGGCAGGCCGATGAAGACGAGCAAGCCGAGCGCATCGGGAAGCACGAACAGATAACCGGCAATCCATTCACGATGCTTCGCGCTGGTTTCCCAGTTGCGGTCCTTGCCGGAGGAATGATCGGTCGTGGTCATGACTGGTCGGCCTGCGAATCTCGTGGGCGGACATCCCGCGCGTGTGGTCCCGCGCAAGACGTCCGCCCCGGGGAGGATCTCAAAGGATCGGTGCGCCCGAATAGCCAGCGAGGAACGCGTCGAGCTGCTCGGAGGCAGCGGTGGCAGTGGCCTGCGGATCGGCGCCGCCGAGCTGCGTCTGCTGGATCGCGTCGGAGATGATCTTGTAGACCTCCGGCGGGACGCGCGGCTCGCCGCGGGTGCCCGGATGTATCTCCTTGGCGAATTTGCCGATCATGCCTGCGCCAAAATCGGCTTCCCGCGCTTTCAGCGCGCTGTCACGCGGCGGCATGTCGGACTTCGCCTCGGTGCACCATGTCGCGACGCGATCGATCGAGCCCTGCTCCATCGAACCCAGCGTCCAGACGCAGAACTCGGCCGCAGCCTCGGGATTCTTGCCCTTGGCATTGGCGACGAACGCCCAGCCACCGCCGACCGTGACGTACTTGCCGTTGGCTGGCGTCGGCAACCGGAAGACGCCATACGGGAAATCCTTGGCGTTGTTGACGAGCTGCGAAATGCCCCAGATGCCGACATTCTGGATGGCGCAGTAACCGGAGGCCAGATTGGCGACCGCGTCGTTGGCGCCATTGCCGAGCACCTGTCGCGGCGCGGCGCCGGAATTGACGGCATCCTGCCAGAACTTCAGCGCCTGGACGGTTGCCGGCGAATCGAAGGCGCTCTTGCCGTCGGCACCCTGGAACTCGCCGCCGCCCTGCCAGAGGAAGGGATACCAGGTGAAGTTCTGGTAGTAGCCGGGCGCCGTCTGGAAGAGCAGGCCGAAGCGTTCGGGCGTGGTCAGCTTCTTGCCCAGTTCCAGCAACTCGTCCCAGGTCTTCGGAACGTCGTTCTCGTTAAGCCCCGCTTCCTCGAACGCCTTGACCGAATAATACATGGCCATCGGCTCGACCTCCATCGGAAGGCCGTAGATCTTGTCGTCCACCGCGCGCGTGCCGATCACGCTTTTGGGGAAATCAGCAATGGCGGCGGGATCCATGTGCGGGGTCAGATCCTGCAGGACGCCGCCATTGTAGTAGCGCAGGAAATCGCCGGGCGAGATGATGAAGATGTCTGGCCCCTCACCCGAGGCGAAGGCGGTCGCGAGCTTGGGACCGTTGATGTATTCCTTGTTCGGAATGAACTCGAGCTCGACCTTCTGCTCGTGGCTGGCGTTCCAATCGGCCACCGCCTTCTCGAACCACGCAACCTGCGGCGCAACCTGGCCGCCCGGCGCATAGAACTGCCAGAATTTCAGCGGCGCATCCTGCGCCCTCACCGCCATCCTGTTGATGAATGGGAAACCGCTGATGCCGGCTAGGCCGGCGGCGGCGAACGTGCCGCCCTTGACCAGCAGGCGCCGGCGCGAAATGCCTGTTAAAGTCGTGTTGTGCTTGTCTTTCATGTCTACCTCCCTGTTACACTCGATCCCGGGCGACTTTTCCTCCGCCGCCCAGGCATTCACGCGGTGTCGAACTCCTGCAGGACGCACGGCACCACCTCGCTGCGCGGCGGGCCGGCATAGCTGCCGTTCAAACGCTCGAGCAGCATCCCCGTCGCGCGCCGCGCAAGCTCCGACGGCGCGCTGCCGACGCGGGTTATCCTGGGACGCACATATTCGAGTTGCGGCTGGTCGCCGAAGACGGCGAGCGCGATGTCCTGGGGTACCCGCACACCGCGGTCGAAGAATTCGGCCAGCGCGCCCGACGCCATCAGGTAGTTGCCGAAGAAGACCACCGAAGGCAGGTCGCTGCCGTAGGTGTCGAGCAGCCATTGCGCCGCCTCCCTGCCTGAAGGCGCAAGGTAGCTGCCCTCGTAACGCAGTCCTTGATCAGCGGGCGCGCCATTGTCGGCAAGGCCCTTCTCGAAGCCCGCGGCACGCGCCATCGCCTCGGCGAAGAAGGCGGGGCCTGTCACGTGGGCGACGCGGCGATGACTCTTCCGGGCGAGATAGGCGCCCATTGCATAGCCGCCGCCGAAATCATCGATCTTGATGCTATCGACCGAGTGGTTGGGCAGATCGCCGATGAAGACGGTCGGCGTATCGAGTTCCAGCAGGGCGTCATGCATGCCGTGCAGCGCAAAGTCGCCGACGATGAGGCCGTCGACGCGGCGATTGCGAATCTGGCGCAGATATTCGCGTCCATGATCCTGCGAATGGCCGCCGGGCACGTCGGTATTGAAGATCAGCATATCGAGGCCGATCGCTTCCAACTCAGACTGCGCCGTCTTGACCAGTTCCGGATAGAACGGGTTGCGGATGTCGGGGATGAGCATGGCGACGACGTTGGTGCGCCCGGTGCGCAGGCTCTGGGCCTGGGGGTTGGGCACGTAGCCGAGTTCGTCGATCGCCGCCTGTACGCGCTCGCGCATCGACTTCGACACGCGGTCGGCATGATTGATCACATGCGAAACCGTCGTCGGAGAGACGCCGGCTCTTTGCGCGACCTTGGCGATAGTGCTCATCACGGCAAGATACAATTTGCAAATCGATTTGCAAATGCATTTTTGTAAGCTCTTGAGGGTCGCTCGCCCGCACTCATCGAGGAAAAGGCTCAACAGTTCCGGAAGCGGCCTGCTCGTAGCGGGACTGCAAACGGAATCGCTTGCCGTCCCGCTCACGCAGGACCGATCATGGTCGATACGACGCAACCGAACCGCGCGATCGAAATTGACCGCCGTGGACGAAATCGTACCCGGACGCGCGGCGATAGCCGGAACCCAAGTGCCGGTGGGCTACGAAACGCGCAACCCGTGTTGCGAGGATCTTCCGCTTACCAAGCCGGCATTTTCGGATACCAGCCAGGCCGGGCGTACTGCCCAAGGTCACCAAGCCCGCCTTGCCGCCGGGCAAGACCTTCTCAACGAGATTTCGGTCGAGAGTCCAGATCGCCGATAAGGCCTATTCGCCGAGTAATGGGCTGCATTCCTGGCTTCGAATTCCATACCATCGCCTGTCGCTGCGCGGGGCATCCGCGCTGCGAGCCAAACATCGTCGCCCACGCATCCACGCGCGAGACCCGATCGGCCCTCCCCAACCATAAATTGCAAGATCACGATGGCGCGGACGATAGCAAAAAAAGATGCCAGATGCTTGCAACCAAGAAAGGGCTAGACGGCCCGGAAATTTCAACGAACAAAACAGTTAAATTCTCACAAAATCTTGCAAATTGACTTCCACATCGATCATCTTATGCAAATTTTATGGCTATTCGTGCCGAACAACCAATTGATCGATTTCTAATGTTCCGAAAATCTCTTATCTCAATTTGATGCTTGTTGCGGACTTGCCCGACTCCTGCCAAGTATAGGCGTGTGAGCACGCAATGTGGGGGCAGAGCGATGCAAATATCCAAGAATGCTCGATCTCAAAACAATCCTGATCGTGAATCTGGCGACGGCGAGCCTGCAGGCAGTGGCCTGGATTTTCATCTGGCTGGCATGGCGTCATCTTTATGAACTCAAGTTTCTCGCTACAGGATTCATGGCCATCGCCGTCGGTCTGCTCCTGATGGTCATGCGGGGCGAGCAACCGGCGGCATGGTCCATCGTCCTGCACAACACGGTCATCAAGCTCGGTCTGGTCCTGCTGGCAGAAGGGCTCGCGCGCTTCCTGGGACAGCCGCGCTACACCTGGATCGGTGTTTCCCTGCTGATCTTCCAGATCGCGACCTGGAGCATCGCCCTCGCCACCGACCCAGGCAATCTTGCCATCCGCATTCACACGTCGACCGTCTTTACGGTGATCATGATGTCGGTGATGTGCGTGGCGCTGCTGCGCGACCGGACGCAGCCCCGACTTTTGCGGTGGCTCACGATTGCCGTGTTGAGCGAGTACATGGCGGCCAGCATCATCCAGAGCGCCGTCGAATTCTGGGCTCCGGCCGCTCCGCGGGACATCGCCATCCTGAACGACCGCAATGCATGGTACCTTCTACAGGGCACGCTGTTCCTGATCGCTCTGTTCGCCTGCCTGCTCTTCATGGTCAGTTCGAGACTTTCTTCCGCCTTGCGCGAGAAGAACGAAGCCTTGCTGCAGGAGGTGGTCGAGCGCCGCAAACTGGAACTCCAGCTCAATGCCAGCCTTGAGAGCGAGCGTGCGCTCCGCGAGGAGCAGGCAGACTTCATGCGCATTGTCAGTCACGAGTTTCGCACCCCCCTGGCGGTCATACGCAATGCGGTCGACATGATCGGGCTTGTCGGCGAAAAATCGCATGAAGCCACCAAGGAACGGCTCTCGGGCATCGGCGAGGCGCTTGACCGGCTGTTCTCGCTGATAGACCGCTTCATGACGAACGACCGCGAAAACGGATTCCAACCGGAATCGATGCAGATCGCTTCTCTCATCGCCGACGTCCAGTTGCATTTCGAGATGACCGGGCGGGGCGATCGCCTGCTTTTCAAGACGGACGGCGAAGCGACCTCGATTTTTGCCGACCCCGACATGCTGGCGACCGTCGTCATCAATCTCATCGACAACGCGCTCAAATATTCGCCTGTAAATCGGCCTATCCACATCGACGCCCGTGCCGAAGGGGGATTCGTCGTCATCCAGGTCCTCGATCGAGGCATCGGCATACCGAAAGCCGAGTTGCACAAGATCGGACGCCGCTTCTTCCGCGCGTCCAACACCAAGGCGGCAACCGGAACCGGGCTTGGCCTGTACTCCTCCCACAAGCTTCTGGCCTATCACGGCGGCACGTTGGAATTGCTCCCTTGTGAAGGCGGAGGAACGGCGGCAGTAGCGCGTGTTCCCTTGCTGAAGGAGGGGGCGCCGATACCGGCAGAGGAGACTGTGATTTGACGCACATCTTGATCGTCGAGGACGAGCAGCGGCTGCGAAAGGATCTGGTCGATTTCCTGGGGCTGTGCGGATTCACCGCCCATGGAGTTTCGACTGCAGAAGGCCTGCGTCAGGTGCTGGCAGATGACCGGTCTCCTGACGTCATCATCCTCGACGTCGGACTGCCCGACGGGAATGGATTCGAACTGGCCTCCGAGATCCGCGAAGTCTATCGCGGCGGCATCATCATGCTCACGGCTCTCGGCGACAGCGACGACCGTGTCCGCGGCTTCGAAAGCGGCGCCGACATCTATCTGGTCAAGCACAGCACCCTGCGGGAGATCGAGGCCGCCATCCGCAGTCTTCTGCGTCGAGCGGGCGATCAGGCCGAGGTGACGGACGCGGTCGCGGACAGATGGACGTTGGACAGCAGAAATTGGACTCTTACTGCGCCGAACCAGCGCTCCCTCAAGCTTACGGCAACCGAGTTCGCCCTGGTGGTCACCCTTTGCAAACACGGCGGCATTTGCGAGCGCGAGGAACTGGTGCAGTCGATTGCCCGCCCGAGGGCCCATTTCGATAACAGGCATCTGGATGCGGTGGTCAGTCGCCTCCGCCGCAAGATAGCGGAGCACACCAACCTGCAAGTGCCGATAAAGGTGGTCTATGGGGTCGGCTACACGTTCACGGCCATGGCTGTCGTCCAATGATTTCGCGGATTGCGGCTAAACCTGACGTATCCAGCGGCCAGGCCGGCCCTGTTCGCTGACGAAATACAGGACGCTGTAGGCGACGATCGTGGAGTCGACCAGGAAGGCGGCGAAGTAGCCCGCTATCCAGGGCTGGTCGAGATTGCTCAGGTACAGATAGACGAAAAAGACCTTTTCGAGTGCGCTGAACACCATGACCTCAAAGCGCAGCCACGGACGAAATCCCGCGGCCACCATGAGCACGCCTATTCCAAAAACCATGATGCCCCAATGCCGCAGAGCCGGTACGCTAGAAGGCGTATAGTCGACCAGCCCGCCAAACATCGGCGTGAGCAAGTTGATGTCGATCGCGAAGGGCAATGTCCCGCACGTCGCCAGGCCGAAGACAATGAGGAACCATTTGAGGGTTCGGGCGACGAAAACGTCGATGAGGTTCATGCTTCACCTCGAATAAGAACAACGGAAGGCCGCATTGCCGGGCGCTCATGTCCGTTCGAAAGGCGGGCGGCAAAAGAGCCGCCCGCCTTGTCGTCATCGCGGCGGGCTACTTGCCCATGGCCGCCTGGGCCTCAGCGATCTTCGCCTTCACGGCGTCGAGGTTGAAGCTTGCGCCCTTCTGCATCGGCGGGAATTCGACGGCCGACCTGGCAAGCTGCTCAACCTGCGCCTGGACAAATACAAAGCGCCAGAATTCGTACTTGAACCAATCGAAATATTGCAGCGAGCCCTCCTTGGTGCCGCTGTCGGGCCAGCCGGCCCGTTCGAACGGATCGAGGCGCAAATTCGTGAGGTAGGGCGCCGAGACGCTCGTCTTGCCGCCCAGCCAGCCCTGCGGCTGATCGATGAAGCGATATTTGTAGTCGCCTATCCGGACAGCACCGAGCTGGCTCTCGCCGAAGTACCAGACCTCGTTGCGGTTCGATGGTCCCTTTCCGGTGAGCATGTCCAGCTGATTGTAGCCGTCGAGATGGACCTTGTACGTATTGTCGCCGATCTTCTTGCCCGCCTTCAGCTCGTCGACGATGTTCGTATTGCCCGCGGCGGCCAGGAAAGTCGGGAACCAGTCGAGACCGGACATGATCCCGTTCTCGACCTCGCCGGCCGGTACCTGGCCCGGCCAGCGAACGATTGTCGGCACACGGAAGCCGCCTTCCATGACCGTGCCTTTGCTCTGGGCGAAGGGGGTCATTCCGCCATCCGGCCAAGTAAAGAGCTCGGTGCCGTTGTCGGTGGTGAAGACCAAGAGCGTATTGTCGGCTTCGCCGATGGCTTCCAGCTTCTGCATCACCGAGCCGACGATGTCGTCGAGCTGCGCCATGCCGGCTTCCTGGATCGACCAGCCATTCTGCGAATTGCGCAGGCCTTCGTATTTTTCCGACAGATGCGTCACGATGTGCATGCGGGTGGGATTGAGCCAAAGGAAGAACGGCTTGTCGTCCGTCTCCGCCTTGTCGATGAAGTCGAAAGTGTGCTTGAGAATCTCGTCGTCGACGGTCTCCATCCGGCTTGGACACAGTTCGCCGGCGTCTTCGATCCGCTGCTTTCCGACCTTCCCCCAGCGAGGATCGACAGCGCTGTCATCCACGTCGGTCGCCCAACTGTGGACCATGTTTCTCGGACCGACCTGCGGCCTCAATTCCTGCGGGTAGTTCGGATGGCAAGGATCTTCCATCGCGTCCAGATGGTAGAGGTAACCGAAGAACTCATCGAACCCATGCACGGTCGGCAGGAACTCGTTCTTGTCTCCGAGATGGTTCTTGCCGAACTGCCCCGTCGCGTAACCCATGTCCTTGAGCGCCGTCGCGATCGTTACCGCTTGTGCCGGAAGACCGGTCGGCGCGCCGGCCTGCCCGACGGTGGTCATCCCCGTACGGACCGGCAGTTCGCCGGTGATGAATGCGGCACGGCCGGCGGTGCAGCTTGCCTCGGCATAATAGTCGGTGAACAGGATGCCTTCGTCCGCGAGCCGATCGAGATTTGGCGTCGTCCCCGCCATCATGCCGCGGTGATAGGCGCCGATGTTCCACATCCCGATATCGTCGCCCATGATGACGACGATATTGGGCTTGTCTGGTTCCTGGGCCACGGCCGGCGCGCTCGCCGCCATGAAGACGGCTGACGACAGACCGATCCAGAGTTTCCTAGATATATTCATGCGTTCCTCGCTTTTGATTGCCAAGGGATGGCGATCTCCGCTTCCGTTGAGCTGCCGATCGACGCTGACGACTTGACGCTTGGAGCGAGCGCAAGCCGTCTTGCAGCTCGAACGTCAGGCTCCAATATGTCGTTCCGGATGCGTCCGCCACGCATACAAACCAGCATTTTCAACAGTTCGTTGCCTGATGAAATGCCACAGAGTATATGGCTGACGGTAAGGTGCTGTTGCGAAAATTCTACCGATTAATTCTATTGAATTCTGATCAATTCTGAAGCCGCGCCGGCTACGCTTGCGCTCGGGCGGCGTTCGGTCGCGATGCGTCTTTCTCGAAAATCATGACGCAATCGACAGCGACCGGGCCATTCTGACCGACCAGGACCGGATTCAGATCGAGTTCCGACAGCACCGGCGACATCATGTCTGCCCATGCGGACAGCCGTGAAAGCATTTCGGCAATGCGGCCGCGATCGACGGCCGGCCTGCCCCGTACGCCGTCGAGCAGGCTACCCAACCGAAGCTCGTCCAACATCGCGTGCGCTTCCGAAACGTCGAACGGCGCGCGTCGGAACGCAACGTCTTTCAGCACTTCGACGAAAATCCCGCCGATGCCGGCCATGACGATCATGCCGAAGACCGGGTCGCGCTGAACCCCGACGACAAGCTCCACATGCCCGGATGACATCTCCTGGACAATGACACCACTGATGCGCGCGCCGGGTTTCGATCCGGCTCGCTCGCAAAGGGTATGGAAGCCTCGGCGAATTGCATCTTCGCCATCTACGCCGAGCAGGACGCCGCCGATTTCCGTCTTGTGCAAGATGTCAGGCGACTCAATTTTCAGCGCGACGGGACCACCGCGTTCACGCCATAGCTCGACAGCGCGATCCGCCGTGTCGGCCAAAGCGACTCCGGCCATCGGGATGCCGGCCGCCCGGAGAAGCGCGGATGCCTCGACCGTGCTCTGGACTCCGGGTTCGAATGCCTCCGGAAGCATCGAGTTGCCGATGGCGCCTTGGGCGGCCTCAAGGCTGCGATCCTCGGCGTTCCAGCGGGCATAGGTGGCGAGCGCGGCTGCGGCCTCGACGGCACGCTCGCCAGCCGAAAAGACCGCGATTCCGAGAGCCCTAAGCGCCTTGACGGCTTCCGGCGGCGCGGCGACCCAGCAGACAAGGAAAGGCTTGTGGGTGCGCTGCTGTATCTCCGCGAAGATGTTCCCCAGCTTGTCGACATGCGCGGTCATCAGTTGCAGCCAGACTATGCCGATATGGATGTCCGGATCGTCGAGCAGCGCAACGACAGATTCGGTGAGAAGCTCTGGCCGCGCCACGAACTGGCCAGTCACGTCGACAGGATTTCCGGCCGCCCCGAAAGCCGGCATAACTCCCATCAGCCGGCCGGTGGTCTCGGGCTGCAATTCCGGAACGGCAAGGCCGACCTCTTCGGCGCGATCGGCCATCATGACCCCGGCTCCGCCGGACTGAGTCGCGATGCCCAGGCCGTTGCCGCCAGCCTTGCGGGGCTGGCAGAACACTTCCAGCATGTCGAGCATCTGCTCCTCGTTGCGCGCCCGCAGCACGCCATGCTGGCGCATCACAGCGTCGAACACCGTGTCGGCGACAGCCATGGCGCCGGTGTGCGATGCAGCGGCGCGCGCGCCCGACGAGAGACGCCCGACCTTGGTGAGAATGAGCGGCTTGCCCAGCGCACGGCATTTCTCGGCCAGCCTCACCAGGCTGGCGCCATCGGTCACACCTTCAAGGTAGCCAGCGGCTACCTTGATGCGGGGATCTTCGATGACCGCCATCATCAGTTCGCTGAAATCCAGGTCGATCTGGTTGCCCGTGTTGATGAAATAGCCGAGGCCCAGGTCGCGCTGGCGCACAAGCGCCGCTATGGCCGTCCCGAACGCTCCCGACTGGGTGACAAAAGCGACGGGACCCGCGCCGGTTTCGCCGTCGGCGTACTGGCTGAAGGTGGCGTAGACATTGTCGAACGCGTTGATGAAACCCAGGCAGTTCGGCCCGAGCAGCACGACACCGGCCTCGCGTGCAGTGCTTGCAAGCTGTCGTTCCAGTTGCTTGCCAGCTTCACCCATCTCGCCGAAGCCGGAGCTGAAGATGACCGCGGCGCGGATGCCCCTACGGCCAAGCGCGGCGATGCAACGGCACACTTCGCTCGCCGGCAATGCAACGATTGCTAGGTCGGCGGCTTCGGGCAGAGCCTCTATGGACGGGTAGCAGGGCAGGCCGCCGAGCTCCTCGTATTTGGGGTTGACCGGAAGGAGGCGTCCGGCGAACCCTTTCTCCAGCAGGTGTTTCAACGGCCGGCCGTTCACCTTGTTGAAATCGGACGATGCGCCGATCATCGCTATCGATCGGGGGCTGATGAGGCGCTTGATGATCTCGGCGCGGTCCGATTGATCCTGCGTCATGGGTTATCTCTCAAAAGGCGGATATGTTCGTCTGGGCGCGACCCAGAACCAGCGCATGGATGTCGTGGGTCCCTTCCAGGGTATTTACGGTTTCCATGTTCATGAGGTGGCGAATGACGTGATACTCGTCGGAGATGCCGTTACCGCCGTGGATGTCACGCGCCTGACGGGCGACATCGAGAGCCTTTCCAGCATTGTTGCGCTTGAGCAGCGACACCATTTCGGGACTGGCCCTGCCCTTGTCGCGAAGCCGGCTGAGATGCAGGCAGGCGACCAGGCCCAGGGTGATCTCGGTTTGCATGTCCGCGAGCTTTTTCTGGACGAGCTGGTTTGCGGCGAGCGGCTTGCCGAACTGCACGCGCTCCAGCGCATAACGGCGGGCGGCGTGCCAGCAGAACTCGGCCGCCCCCATCGAACCCCAGCATATGCCGAAGCGCGCATTGTTAAGGCATCCGAACGGAGCCCCGATGCCCCTTGCTTCGGGCAGCCGGTTCTCTTCGGGCACAAAGACGTCGTCCATGTGGATCTGGCCGGTCGGCGAAGCGCGTACGGAAAACTTGCCCTCGATCTTACTGGTGTCCAGTCCCGCCATGCCCCGTGTCAGGATGAAGCCGAGCACCACCCCCGCTTCGTCCTTCGCCCAGACAATCATGAGATCAGCGATCGGGGCGTGCGTGATCCAGGTCTTGGTGCCGGTGAGCCGATAGCCGCCATCGACCTTGCGGGCGCGAGTCTTCATGCCGCCGGGGTCAGAGCCTACATCGGGCTCGGTCAATCCGAAGCAGCCGAGCTTCTCGGCGCGCGCCATCGGCGGAAGGTAGGTCTCGCGCTGCGCCTGAGAGCCGTAGAGATAGATCGGCAGCATCGCCAGCGTGCTCTGGACGCCGAGCGCCGAGCGGAAACTCGTGTCGACGCGTTCGAACTCGCGGGCGACGAGGCCATAGGCGACCGAGCTTATGCCGGCGCAACCGAAACCCTGGATGTTGGCGCCCAGAAAACCGAGCTCCGCCAGTTCCTTCATGACCTCCACATCGAAAGTCTCGTTGCGATTGGCCTCGAGGATGCGGGGCACGAGCCGATCCTGCGCGTATTCGCGCGCGGAATCGCGGATCATGATCTCCTCCTCGGTGAGAAGATCGTCGATCCGGAAAGGGTCTTCCCAATCGAAGCTCGCGCCCTTCATGCGCGCTTTGTCGAGCACGTCCCGTGACGGTTCCGGATGGGCAACGCCAGTAGCGTGAGCGGTCATTCGAATGTCGCCTTGTCGGTTCCCGTTCCGAATGCAGGCTTGCGCTTTTCGAGAAACGCCTGAACCCCTTCCTGCTTGTCGGCGCTGCCCAGGCAGAGCTGGAACCAGCGGTGCTCGTAGTCGATGGCGTGTTCGAGCGTCATGTCCGCCGCCCGGGTCACAGTGTCGATGACCGCGCGGGTGGCGATCGGCGCCAGCCGCACCAGCCGGTCCGTGAGCTTTTCGATCTCGGCGTCGAATTCGGATGGCTCTACAACCCAGTCGACTATACCAAGCCGGCAGGCTTCCACCGCGTCGACCTGTTCGGCAAGGAGGATCATCCGCAAGGCAGTGCCGCGGCCAACCAGCCGCGTCAGCCGGGCCGTGCCGCCATTGGCGGGCAGTATGCCGAGACGTGTCTCGGGAAGTCCTACTTTCGCGCCGGTGGTGGCGATGCGCAGGTGACAGGCCATGGCGAGTTCGAGCCCGCCTCCAAGAGCGTAGCCATCGATGGCCGCGACAGTGGGGAACGGCGATTTCTCGAGCCGCCGCGCGAGTTCGCGTCGAGCCCCGAAATCGATCTCGCTCCACGGCGTGCGGCGGCGCATCTCGTCGAGGTCGGCGCCGGCGGCAAAGGCGCGTCCGCCCTCGCCCCGCAGGACCAGCACACGCGTGTGATCCGGCAGGCGAGTGACAGCATCAAGCGTCTCGCGGATGAGTTGATTGTTGAGTGCGTTGAGCACGTCGGGCCTGCTGAAGGTCACATACGCCTTCGGGCCGTCCTGCACGACGGTGATGGTTTGGTATTCGGGAGCCGTGGTCTCCGGCATAGCAGTTGCCTCGCCTGTATCTCGGACCAGCTAGCGGGATCACAATCAGTTCGTCCAATTTATTTTGATGAGGCAGAATATTCAGGTTGTGAATGTGGATCAAAGGCTGGAGCACAAAGCGATGAGGTGATTGCGCAGCCACAAATGCCCGGGATCATCGTCCAACGTCTCATGCCAGATGAGGTAGGCCGGAAAATCGGGCGTCCGCACGGGCACGCTGTAGCTCTTGAGACGAAAATGGTCAGTGTAGAGATATGCCATGCGGCGCGGCAAAGTGCAGATCAGATTGGAATTCTGAACCAGCGCGGGCATCGACAGGAAGTGCGGGACCGTCAGCGCGATCTGGCGTTTCAGGCCACGTTTCGCCAGCGCAAGATCGATCATCGGAAACATACGGTGGCGCGGCGCGATGACGACGTGGCTGAGCGCCAGAAAAGTCTCGAGGCTCAACTGCTCCCCGATAAGCGGATGCCCGATACGCGTCAGGCTGACCAAGCTGTCCGTCAGCACCGATTTGTTGCGGAAACCACGATCCTGCAGCGCAAAGTAGTCCAGGGCCAGGTCGACGGTACCTTCGCGCAGTTCATTTGTCAGGGCGGAACTAGGCTCCGGCCGGATGTGGATGTGGATCCCCGGCGCCGCCTCGGTCAGCCAGTCGATGATGCGCGGAATGATGACCGTTTCGCCGTAGTCCTCCACTGCGATCACGAACTGGCGCTTTGAATGCGCGAAGTCGAAACTCTCGTCGGTGCGAAAACCCCGCTCGATCAGTTCCAGCGCCTGCCGTATCGGATCACGGAGCGTCTTGGCGCGTGTCGTCGGCGCCATGCCGTTGCCTTCCCGGACAAACAGCGGGTCACCGACAGTATCGCGTAGACGCGCCAGCGCGTTGGACACGGCAGGCTGCGAAAGATTGAGGCGCAACGCGGCCTTCGAGATGCTGCGCTCGGCGTAGACCGCATCGAACACGAGCAGAAGGTTCAGATCCATCGAGCGGAGATTCATGCATTGCCTCTAGGCAGAGAACATATCATTCTTCTGAATAGATCATATTCCCCAAAGAAATTCGACAAATAGTACTCGCCTCCGCATCCTGCGTCGAGTCATCGGTCTGGTGACGCCCCGATGGCGGAGGAACGAGCATGAGAGGACAGGCAGCGATCGTCGGCTACGGGCGCACGCCCTACAGCCGCCAGAAGCCGGGCGAGGCAGTTCTCACCGTTGATGAATACATCGCCTGGGCCGCTGAGCTGGCGCTGGAAAAAGCCAGCATGACAAAGTCGGATTTCGACGGGCAAGGCCTCGGTGTGGCTCACGCGGAGGCTGCACACACGGTGAACTGGTCGGCAGCTGTCGCCGAAAACCTCGGCATAAGCCCGAGCACGCCGATCCGTGGTGACCAGGGCGGGGCCTCGGCCACATCGATGCTCATACGTGCCTGCGCGCTCATCGACGCAGGTGTAATCGACCGGGCGCTGATCGTGGGCGCCGATACGCCACTCAGCCTGCCTTCCGTTGCGCCGGGACTGCCGCTGTCGCCCGAGCGCACCCGCGGCGTCTACTGGGACTTCCAGGGACCGTTCGGCGTCATGGGCGCCACGGCGCAGTTCGCCCTCGCACTGAAGCGATACATGCACGACTACAAGGTCTCGCCGGAGCAGCTTGGCAAGATCGCCGTGACCAACCGCTACCATGCGTCGCTGCACCCCGGCGCGATCTACCGCAAGCCCTTTTCACTGCAGGAGTATCTCGACTCGCGCATCCTCTCCGATCCTATCCGGCTCTACGACTGCGTGCCGATCGTCAACGGCGGCTTGGCCTACATCGTCACCTCCGCCGAGACAGCGAAGACACTGACCGACAAGCCGGCTTACGTGCGCGGAGTCGGCGAAGCGAACAACTTCTATAAGGGCTCGCGCGTCTTTCCCGATATCACCGTTACGGGTTTCGCGGACGCCGCGCCGAAGGCGATGAAGATGGCAGGCGTTGCCCATGGCGACATCGATTTCCTGCAGCCTTACGACGATTACCCTTTCATCTCGATGATGACGATCGAGGATTGGGGCTTCTGCAAGAAGGGCCAGGGCGGCGGTTTCGTCGCGGAGCACGATCTGAAATTCGACGGCGACTTTCCCCTGTCGACCGACGGTGGCCAGCTTTCGGGCGGACAGCCTGGCGGCGCCATTGGCGGGTTCATGCCGCTGATCGAGGGCGTCACGCAACTGCGTGGCGAAGCCGAAGGGCGGCAGGTGAAGAACGCCGCGGTCGGCGCGGTCTGTGGCTTCGGTGGCATACCTTACGGCAGGCCAGGACGCAGCTGCGTGTCGATCATCCTTGGAACGGAGCCGTGACGATGAGCGCCCTGCCCGACAAGCCCCTACCCACCATTACCGATCTGACCCGCCCCTTCTGGACGGCGGCGAGAGAGGGCCGTCTGGTCATGCAGAAATGCAGCCATTGCGGAACCGTCAACTTCCACCCGAAACCATGGTGCGTCGAGTGCGGGTGCCGGGATATCCCTTGGACGGAGATGAAGCGCACGGGCACTGTCTACTCTTATACGGCGTCCTACAC
>JAEYXI010000574.1 GCA_023428515.1 Pseudomonadota bacterium
GAATCGAAGAGGAAAGGCATGTTGTCGTTGACGACGGTGACCGCGGTGAGCGGCCGGCCGTTGCGGACGATGCCGGGATCGGTGTCGACGGCGATGACGCTCTGGCCCTTGCGGTGGGAGAGCACCGCCTTCTCCGCCAGCGCCGCAGCCTTCGCGAGCACCTTAGGCTCATAGGAGGCGACATCTTCAGCCGGCGCGCGGGCGAGCAGATAGTTGGCCAGGCCGCCGGCTTTGGATGAGATCGGAGACTTTCGGGTGGCCGTTGCCGGTTTAGCGCGAGCGGTGTCCATCGTCGAATCCCTCCCCGAAGCATGTTTTGCGGTCATCGTAGCAGAAGCTTGAAGTTTGGCGACCGGCGAATGCCAGAAGCTGCGATGACGTCGACGCGCCCGGGCGAGCGCGTCGGCTGATGATTGCGGAAAATGCAGGCGGCAGATGAACGGGTTATGACGCCGATATTGTGGCGCTACGACCGCGCCGCTATGGCCGCCGCCGCGCCGCCCATCGTGGTGGCGCTGATACGGTTGGCGATCCGCATGGCGCGCTCGCTCCTGAGCAGTTTTCGCGCCTGCGATGCGGCGAGCACCCAGGTGAGATCGATGGCGATCAGGACAATGGCCATGGTGACCGTCAGCTCGACCCAGCCGAGCATGGTCACCGAGCCGAGATCGATGATCGTGGGCAGCAGCGCGAGATAGAACATCATGATCTTCGGATTGCCGAGCGTCACCGCCATGCCGGCAAGGAAAAGCTTAGCCGGCGAATCCTCGCGCGGCATGTCGCTGTCGCCGACAGCGACCGGCGCCGTCCACATCTTCCAGGCGAGCCAGGCGAGATAGGCGACGCCCACCCATTTCACGATGACGAAGGCGAGGTGGAAGGTCTGCGCCACGAAGGCCAAACCGAACACCGCCATGGAGAGCCAGATCGCCTCGCCGATCCACATCGCCGCGAGGAAGGGAAACACGTCGCGGAAACCCTTGGAGATGACGCGCGCCACGAGTGCAGCGATCGACGGACCGGGCGATCCGGCCGCGACCAGAAGGGCGCCGGCGAAGATGAGGAGCGAGCTAAGCGTCATCAGATATCCTCCTTCCTTCATCATAGCCGCTTTTTATTCACGGCCAAATGGCTTCGGAAACCTGCCTACGCCGTCAAACGCTAGCGGCTTCGGTGGGTTTGGCGAGCTTCGGCTTCGAGCGCGCCGCAATCAGGCAGCCGATAGTGATCAGCGCCGCACCCAGGACCGTCAACCAGCCGACTGTTTCGTCGAAGAAGAACCATCCCAGCATGATCGCCCACACAAAGGCCGAATATTCGGTCGGAATGAGATACTGGGCTTCCGTGCGGGCGTAGGCCCAGCTCATCAGCATATGACCGCCGAGCGCCAGCGCCGTGACGCCGAGGATTGGCGCCCACTGGTCGGCAGTGGGCCACACCACAAGCCAGGGCGAGGCGAGGCCCAGCACGATCAGCACCATGACGTTCATGAAGAAGGTGATTTCGAGAGGCTTGGCGACAAGCGCCTGGCGGCGGGTCAATACCAGATTGTAGGCGTAGAGGATTGCCGACGCGATGATCGCCACCACGCCGTGCAATGCGTCGGGCGCATAGCCGGTCCCGCTGAACTTGCCGAGCAGGATGACGACGACGCCGACCAGACCGATGATCGCAGCCACGATGACCGAACGGCCGATCCGCTCGCCCAGCAATATGGCGGCCAGGAACAGCGCCACCAATGGTGCGATGAAGGAGAGCGCGATGGCTTCCGCGAGCGGGAGACGCCCCAGCCCCCAGAAGAAGCTAAGCGCGACAAAGCTGACCACCAGGCCGCGCAGGGCGTGGAGCCGGAGAGTTTTGGCGTCAGGCCGTCGGCCTGACGTGGCGGTCCATGCGGCTCCCGCCGCAAAGCTTCCGAAGAGGCTACGCCACAACAGCGCGTTGTAGGCGCCGATCGCAAGCACCAAGCCTTTGACCGCGGCATCCATGACGGAAAGCAGGAAGACGCCCGTCAGGCATACGAGGATAGGGACGACAGGCGATGCAGCGTTCTTGATGTTGGTCACGGGTTCGATCCGGCTGAGCCAGCGGTTAGATCGAATCCCGACCAAGGCCAAGGGATCAGCCTGGCCGTATCTCACGGTCCAGATGGAGGGCTACCGCACATACGGGGCTTGGAGAACGACGCCTGGAGGCTATTTGACCACGCGCATCTTCGGCAGTCGTCGCTTCGGTCCGTAAGGGCTGTCGGGATTGACGTCGAGATCGACGTCCCTGACGCAGCTCTGCCTTTGGCTGTGCTCGCTACCCGAATGCCAGGGACCATCGACGATCTCGGCGTCGCTCACCTCCACCAGCGACAGGCATTTCCACTGCCCGCGCACCGGCCCCTTGCTGCCCTCACCTTCGATCTGCCAGGTCAGCGCCTTCTCGGCGCCGTCGGTATGGCCGAGGATGATGGGACAGAGTGCGCGCGGATGGCCATGATACATGCAGACGACCGGCTTTTTCGAGGCCATCGCCTCGGCGAACAACTCGTAGGTGCGGCTCGGCATTAAAAAACTCCGTTCGGCACGCGCCGAACGGAGTTTATTCAGTCCGCGTTCCTTGAAAAGGCTTATGCCGCACCGCTGATCTTCTGCTTCTCGAAACGCTTGCGCTCGTTGGGATCGAGATAGAGCTTCCGCAGCCGGATGGTCTTCGGCGTCACCTCGACCAGCTCGTCGTCCTGGATCCAGGCAAGCGCGCGCTCCAGCGTCATGCGTACCGGTGGGGTCAGGCGCACCGCCTCATCCTTGCCGGCGGCGCGGATGTTGGTGAGCTTCTTTCCCTTCACCACGTTCACTTCGAGATCGTTGTCGCGCGAATGGATGCCGATGATCATGCCCTGATAGACCTTGACGCCGGCGTCGATGATCATCGGGCCGCGGTCTTCCAGGTTCCACATCGCATAGGCGACGGACTCGCCCTGCTCGTTGGAGATGAGCACGCCGTTGGTGCGGCCGGGCAGCTCGCCCTTGTAGGGCTGGTAGGAGTTGAACAGCCGGTTCATGACGGCGGTGCCGCGCGTGTCGGTCAGTAGCTCCGACTGGTAGCCGATCAGGCCGCGCGTCGGCGCGTGGAAGACGAGACGCTGGCGGTTGCCGCCCGAGGGCCGCAGCTCGACCATCTCGGCTTTGCGCTCGCTCATCTTCTGCACGACGATGCCGGCATGTTCCTCGTCGTCGTCGATGACGACTTCCTCGACCGGCTCGAGCAAGGTGCCGTTGTCGTCCTTCTGCATGACGACGCGCGGACGCGACACGGCGACCTCGAAACCTTCGCGGCGCATCGTCTCGATGAGCACGGCAAGCTGAAGCTCGCCGCGACCCGAGACGTAGAACGAATCCTTGTCGGCCGATTCCTCGATCTTCAGCGCGACGTTGCCCTCGGCCTCCTTGAGCAGGCGGTCGCGGATCACGCGGGAAGTGACCTTGTCGCCCTCGGTTCCCGCGAGCGGGGAATCGTTGACGATGAAGGACATGGTGACGGTCGGCGGATCGATCGGCTGCGCCTGCAGCGGCTCGGTCACCGCGGGATCGCAGAACGTGTCGGCGACGGTGCCTTTCTGCAGTCCGGCGATGGCGACAATGTCGCCGGCCTGGGCTTCCTCGATCGGCTGGCGCTCAAGTCCGCGAAAGGCGAGGATTTTCGAGATGCGGCCCTGTTCGACGAGCGAGCCGTCGCGGGCAAGCACCTTGACCGCCTGGTTCGGCTTTATCGAACCGCTCTCGATGCGGCCAGTGATGATGCGGCCGAGGAACGGATTGGCTTCGAGAATGGTGCCGATCATGCGGAACGGGCCGGGATGGACGGTCGGCGCCGGCACGTGCTTCAGCACCAGGTCGAAGAGCGGGGCGAGGCCCAGGTCCTTCGGTCCCTCGGGGTTTTCCGACACCCAGCCGTCGCGGCCGGAGCCGTAGAGGATCGGGAAGTCGAGCTGCTCGTCGGTGGCGTCGAGCGCGGCGAAAAGGTCGAACACCTCATTGACCACCTCGACATGGCGGGCATCGGGACGATCGATCTTGTTGATGACGACGATCGGCTTCAAGCCGACCTTGAGGGCCTTGCCGACGACGAACTTGGTCTGCGGCATCGGGCCTTCGGCGGCGTCGACCAGCACAATGGCCGAATCCACCATCGACAGGATGCGCTCGACCTCGCCGCCGAAATCGGCGTGGCCGGGCGTGTCGACGATGTTGATGCGCGTGTCCTTCCAATCGACCGAGGTCGCTTTGGCGAGGATGGTGATGCCGCGCTCCTTCTCGAGGTCGTTGGAGTCCATGGCGCGTTCGGCGACGCGCTGGTTCTCGCGGAAGGCGCCGGACTGTTTGAGGAGCTGGTCGACGAGGGTGGGCTTGCCATGGACGACATGCGCGATGATCGCGATGTTTCTAAGATTCATGATCTGGTCTCGGGGGTGCTGCAGCGCCTGTTTCCGGCGCCACGAGTTCGGTTGCGCGGCTCATACAGGTTTTTTCGCAGTTGCGAAAGACCCCGGTTAAGACGGGTGGTTACCGAAAATTAGCCATTGGCTGCGACAACAAATCGCTAACCAATGCGGATCGTTCCTGCGCTGGAAGAGTTAACGGACATGACCACGGCATTTTCCAGGATTTTTCGGACGACTGCAGCCACGGCGGCGCTTGCCGTTCTGCTGGCCGCCGGCGTCGCGCATTCGACCGGTACGCGGCAGATCGAAGGTCCGGCCTTCGCGGCGCAAACTCCCGCAGAAGAAGCCTTTGCCGACGCGCCTTACGGTGTCGACCCGATGGTGACCGGGCCGACCAGCGCCTCTTTCAAGAAAGAGCAGGCCGACGCCGGGTGCGACAAGGCCGTCTGGCCGAATATTCCGCTCGCCTGCTATCCGAAGCGCTAGGCCGACTTCTCCAGGATTCTCGTCAGTTCGTCGGGCTCTTCGATCGCGATGTCGTGGCCGCACGCCACTTCATAAACGCTCCAGCCCTTGTCGGCGCGAAACGCCGCGGCGGCCTCCTTGAATGGGCTGTCCCAGCCGGTTGCCTGGACGAAGCTCTTCTTGGGAACAGTCTTGTAGGCGCCGGTCACGCGGGCTCGCTCGGTAAAAGTTCCAGCCGGCTGCGGCGTCGCCTTCTCGTTGACCCAGATACGGTCGGCGTCGTCGCGATAATCGCCGATGACCGCTGGCGGCGCGGGGATCAGCGCCTCGGGCGGGAGGTTCCATTCCGGCGCAAAGTCGGCGAAGGCCTGGCCATCATCAGGAATGAACGCGTCCACGTAGACGATCGAACTCAAACGGTCGGCGACTTTTTCGGCCACGCCGGTTATGACGAAGCCACCGTATGAGTGACCGACGAGCACCACATCGTCGAGATCCTTCCAGCGGATCTCGTTGACCACGTCGTCGATATGCGTGGTCAGGTTGATCGCGTTTCCGGCGAGGTGGGAGCGTTCGCCGAGCCCGCTCAGCGCCGGAACAAAGACACGGTGTCTCCTGGAAACCAGCCGGTCGGCTACCCGCATCCATGCCCAGCTGCCGGCCCAGGCTCCATGCACTACCACGAATGTCGCCATCTGTTCCTCCATCTGATTGCATTTTCTAACTGGTTCGACTATTATATCAGTGGTTAGAATTTGCAACTGGTTTTTGCGCAGCTATGAAAAAATCCGACGATGCCCATCGATCCGGCTGTCCGATCAACCTCTCGGTGGAGGTTTTTGGTGACAAATGGTCTCTTGTCATCCTCCGCGACATGATCTTCGGCGGCCGTCGGCACTTCCGGGAGCTTCTCCTGAACTCGCAGGAAGGCATCGCGTCGAACATGCTGGCTGACAGGCTTAAATCGCTGGTGGAACTCGGCCTGCTCACCAAGGCAGACGACCCGACCCATAAGCAGAAGGCCGTCTACAGCCTCACCGAAATGTCGATCGCGCTGGTCCCGATCATGGCGCATCTGGGCGCCTGGGGCCGCAAGTGGCTGCCTGCGAGTGAAGCTTTGTCGATCCGGGCCGAACTCATGGAAGAGGGCGGCCCGGAATTGTGGGAAAAGTTCATGGCCGAGCTGCGCGAGGAGCACCTCGACCATCCGACCGGCTCGCTCGACCCCTTCCGCCCCGGCTCTGTCCGCGCCGGCTTGCGGGCAGCTTATGAGGAAGTGGCGGGCAAACAGGCGGCCCAGGCCGAAGCCCAATGATCGGTCAGGAGAGCCCGCGC
>JAEYXI010000688.1 GCA_023428515.1 Pseudomonadota bacterium
GGGCAACGCGGCTCAGGAAGGCTCGCCCGCGCAGGCGGAAGCGCAGCCGGAGGAGAGCGAGAAACCCGCCGCGCCGCAGCCCCTGTCCGCCCAGGGGCAGGAACAGCAGGCAGCGCCCGCCGAGACGCCTAAACAGCAGGCGCAGGAACCGGCGGAGCCAACCGAAGCCGAGGCCGAAGCGGAGAAGGCAGCCGAAGACGCCGGGCGACTGGCCTCGCAGGCCGCGACCGGCGACATCATCGCGACGACCGCGATGCAGGACCTGCCGCGCGGCGTGAGGGCCGGACGCCTTTGCGTTACCACGTTGCGCGAAGAGCTGCGCAACGCCGTGCCGCCCTATTACCCCGACCTCCTGCCATCCTACCGGCTGGACGAAGGAACTGTCCTCGATGTCCGCAGGGGCGCCTTCCGTATGGGCGGCCAATGGTTCAACCTCAGCTACCGCTGCGAGGTCGATCCGGACGCCACCCGAGTGCGCTCCTTCGCCTTCGAGGTGGGTACCAAGGTGCCTCCCGGCGAATGGCGCGCCCGCGGCCTGCCGACGAACTAGATTCGGCTTCGAAACCTACCCCTTGCGGTCGAGTGCTTCCAGCTTGCGGTCGAGGTCGGAAAGCTCGCGGTAGAGTTCGTCGAGCAGGTCGTCGACCGCATTCATCTTCTCGCCGGCGACAGCGAAAATCTCCTGCGCGGCGCCGCGAATCTTCGAATCGGCCACGGTTTCCAGGATGATGTCGAGGCCGTCATAGCGGTAGCGCGCATGGGCGAGCGCATCCTTGACGTCGATGACCTGCTTGCGGACGGGATCGAGGATTTCGCCCAGATCTTTCATTCATCCCTCCTCCAAAATGACGCTCAGAAGCTAGCTGACGTCTTCAGGCCGAGCACGAACACGTTGCCGTTGGCCCTGTCGCCGCCCGGCCGGTAGACATATTGCAGGTTCGGGCGGAACTGCAGCGCCGCGTTGGGACGGAAGGTGTAGTAGAGCTCGGCCGCATATTCCGAACCTTCGATGCCCTCTTCGTCGGCAACGCGATCGTTGACATGGGTGGTGCCGACGGCGAAGCCGACATCGTCCTCGGGCCGCCGCTCGAACAGGCCGGTGTAGACCAGCCCGCCGGCGACCTGCAGGTCGGTGGTGGAGGTGTGCCTGTCGGCCATCACGGCGTTGAGGAAAAACTTCAGCCGGTCCGTCACTTCCTGCTCGAAATTGATGTAGGCGCCGTAGCGCCCGTCATGGGTCGAGTCATCGACCACGTCTTGCGCGTTGGACGTGTCGTACCAGAAACCGAACTTGTAACTGCCGCCGAGTCCGTTGCCGAAGGTGGGCAGCCAGGCAAGTTCGACCGGTATGAGAGCACCTGTCGAATCCGGGAACCAGACCGGTAAAAGCGCCTTGCTCACGCCAAGGTAGTCCGGGTTGACGTCATAGACGCCTGCCTGGACGTAGCCGAAACCGTCGAGCTTGACCTTGAGCCGGGTTCCCCACTGGCTGATCGGCCAGTTGTAGATGTAGTCGCCAACGATGTTGCCGGGGTCCGAGCCACAGAAGGTGAGGTTCTGGAAGTCGCAGGCGAAGGACGCGAAATCCTCGCCGATGCCCATGCGGCCGATTTTCCAGTCGAGCAGCCCGCCGAGATATTCCTGCCGGAACCAGAACTGGGTAAGCCGCGTGGTTTGGCCCCGGCCGTAGACCTCCTGGACCTGTTGCAGGGTGCCAAGTTCAGCGTCGTCACTGAGATTGCGGCCGGTGCGCTGGGTGATGGTCGCCTGGAACTCGGCTGCCTGGAGGCCGACGAGCTTTTCCAGGTCGAGCGTGACGCCCGCCGTGTACTGGTCGGCATAGGCGGCGTCGCGCCGCGTCCCGCCGGTCGCATTGTAGGCAGCTTCGCCGGTGTAGCCGAACTGGAAGTCGATGCCCCTCTCTCTCAGGCGGGTGCGTTCGCCGTTCCAGTCGCCGAACAGCCAGGGAGGGGGCTCGGAGAGCGGTGCGGCCGCCGGCGAACTGGCGGTGTCGTCCGCGCGGACGGCGGTAGCGAGAAAGGCTGCCAGCACAAGAGTTACGCCAGCATAGACCGGAGGTCGCATCAATATCCTCCCGATGTCCCGGGATCGGCTACCGAGCATCGCTATCATGCGACCCCGGATCTCACCAGCTTGAGCCCGCGAATTATTCACGACATGCCGTACTATGCGCCCGACCGGATCGGCGTTAGCTTCGCACCGGATTTCTGGAGCGGGCCGCACATGACGCACGACATCGTCTTTCTTCTGGATGTCGACAACACCTTGCTCGACAACGACCGGGTAGCCGATGATCTCAGGGCCCATCTGACCGGCAATTTCGGCAAGGCCGGCGAACTCTACTGGGCGCATTTCGAGGAGTTGCGGCAGGAACTCGGCTATGCCGACTATCTCGGTGCGTTGCAGCACTACCGGGCTGATCTCGAGGAGAATGGCGAGGCCGCGCACCGGCTGCTTTCCGTCTCCGGCTTCCTGATCGACTATCCCTTTGCCGACCGGCTTTATCCCCATGCGCTGGAGGTGATCGAAAGATTGAGTTCGTTCGGACCGACGGTGATCCTTTCGGACGGCGACGTAGTGTTCCAGCCCCGCAAGGTGCAGCGTTCGGGGATATGGAAGGCGGTGGACGGCCGCGTGCTGATCTTCATCCACAAGGAGGAGATGCTGGATACGGTCGAGCGTGAATTTCCGGCTAAGCGATACGTGCTGATCGACGACAAGGAGCGCATCCTCGACGCGGTGAAAAAGGTCTGGGACGAAAAGCTGGTGACCGTGTTTCCGCGCCAGGGCCACTATGCGCACGACCCGGCGAATGCAGGAAAATACCGCAAGCCGGATGTTACGGTCGAGAAGATAGGCGACCTGCTCTCGATGGATATCCAGGCGCTGGTTCATCGCTGAACAGGTCATCGCAGCTTCCCGCTCGACGCCAGGCTCGCCGAACATGTATTCTCGGGCGGGGGCATCGGAGGATGCGCCATGAGCCAAGCTTCCAGACATGACGCCTGGCAGGCAGGCGATGCTTACGAATTCTACATGGGCCGATGGAGCCGCCGGATCGCTCCGCTCTTCCTCGATCTGCTGGCGTTGCCGCGCGAACTAGACTGGCTCGAGGTCGGCTGTGGCACCGGCGCCCTGTCGGCCGCGATTCTCGCGCGATGCGACCCGGAAAGCCTTGTCGCCATCGACGCCTCCGAAGGGTTTCTCGCCAAGGCGCGGGCAAACGTTCCCGACCAACGCGCCGATTTCCGCCAGGGCGATGCGCAAGCGCTGCCGGCGGAGACGGCCAGCCGCGACGCCGTCGTCTCGGCGCTGATGCTGAATTTCGTGCCCGACCGGGTGAAGGCGCTAAGCGAGATGAAGCGGGTGGCGCGGCCGGGCGCCACCGTCGCGTTCTATGTCTGGGACTATCCCGGCGCCGGTCTCGAATTCCTGCGCGCCTTCTGGACACAGGCAGCCGCGCTCGACCCCAAGGCGGGCGAGTTGACCGAGGACCGCCGTTTTCCCTTCTGCACGCCCGATGGGCTGACCACGCTGGCGCGGGAAGCCGGATTTGCGGGCGCGACCTGCCAGGCGCTCGAGACGCCGACGGTATTTTCGGACTTCGAAGACTACTGGCGGCCTTTTACGATGGGCGCCGGTCCGGCCCCGGGCTATGTCGCAAGCCTCGCGCCCGATGCACGGCAGCGCCTGAGGGATCGGCTGGAAGCCAACCTGCCCCGCAGCGACGACGGCTCCATCGTGCTGAAGGCGCGAGCATGGGCAGTGATGGCCAAGGTGGACTAGGGCGCGGCTTGTCAGCTCTGCCTCCACCGCAGCGCCGGCCGGCGGGGGAAGTTTACTTCTTCTGCGGATAGATCGTTTCGCCGTGCTTCAGCATGGCGACGAAAGTCTCGATCTTTTTCCGGCGGCCGGCTTCGGTCTTCATGTTGTGGACACGGAAGGCGAGCGCGAAGCGGTTCTGCTCGCTGAGCCTGGCGAGCATGGCCTTGGCCTTCGGCTCGGCATCGATGGCGGCTTGCAAATCATCAGGGATCTTCATGTCCTTGCCGCTGGCATAGGCGCGGTCCCAGCGGCCGTCGGCCTTGGCCGCCTCGACATGCTTGAGCCCGTGCCCGGTCATGCGGCCTTCATCGACGAGCCGCGCGACATTGTCGACGTTGATCTTGCTCCAGGTGCTTTTCGCCCCGCGCGGCGTATAGCGCTGCAGGTAGCTTTGGTCGTCGAGGCCCTTGCGGATGGCGTCGATCCAGCCCCAGCAGAGCGCGACGTCGATCGCCTCCTTCGGCGTGATCGAGGGATGCCCGGAGCCGACCTTATGGATCCTGATCCAGACTTCGTCCTCGCAGTCGTGGTTCCTGCCGAGCCATTTGTAGAAGGCGTCGGCGGTCTTGAACTCGTGGACTTTCTTCGGATCGACGGTGACGGGAGGCATCAACAAGCCCGGTATTCGAGAGGAGCGAGCGACGAAAGAGGACGCATCTTCGGCCTGCGACTGGTTGCGACCACGTGTTATAGCGGTTCGGCCGCGGAGGTGAAGCTGGACGTGGAAGTCTGCTGCCACCGGAATTACGGAAGGCATGGCGACGTGAAGGAAGATGAGGACATGAACTCGGTGTTTGCCGAAGCGGCGCTGCTGCCGGGAGGATGGGCAAGCGATGTTCGCGTCGAGGTGGCGGACGGACGGATCGCGTCGGTCGGGACAGGCACAAAGCCGCAGGCGGCCGACGAGCGCGCCGCAATCCTGGTCCCCGGCATGCCAAACCTGCACAGCCACGCCTTCCAGCGCGGCATGGCCGGCCTGGCCGAGACGCGCGGTCCCGGCGCCGACAGCTTCTGGTCCTGGCGCGAGGTCATGTACCGCTTCGCTTTGTCGATGACGCCGGACCAGGCGCAGGCGGTCGCCGCACAGCTTTATGCCGAGATGCTGGAGGCGGGGTTCACGCGCGTCGGCGAGTTTCACTACCTGCATCACGATGTCGACGGGCGGCCCTATGCCGACATCGCCGAGATGGCGGGGCGGATCGCAGCGGCGGCAAGCGAGACCGGAATAGGCCTGACGCTGCTGCCGGTCTTCTACGCGCATTCGGGCTTCGGCGGCCAGATGCCGACCGAAGGACAGCGCCGTTTCATCAGCGATCTCAACAGCTTCGCCAGGCTGCTTGAATCAAGCCGGAAGGCAGTTGAATCAATTCCTGAGGCGGTGGTGGGCGTAGCGCCCCACAGTCTGAGGGCCGTCACATCGGAAGAACTGAAGGCGGTTGCGGCACTGGCCGCTGACGGTCCCATCCACATGCATGCCGCCGAGCAGATGCGCGAAGTCCAGGACTGCGTGAAATGGTCCGGCGCGCGGCCGATCGAATGGCTGCTCGCCAATGCCGATGTGGACGGTCGCTGGTGCTTGATCCATGCGACCCACATGACCGCGGACGAGACGACAGGCATGGCAAGGGCCGGCGCGATCGCCGGGCTCTGCCCGATCACCGAGGCCAATCTCGGCGACGGCACCTTTCCGGGACCGCTCTTCGTCGAGAATGGCGGGCGGTTCGGCATAGGCTCCGATTCCAACGTGCTAATCGGCCTGGCGGACGAGTTGCGCCAGCTCGAATATTCGCAGCGCCTCGCGCGTCAGGAACGCAACGTGCTGGCAAAGCCCGGCCAGTCCAATGGACGCGCGCTGTTCGACGCGGCGGTGGCGGGCGGCGGCATCGCGCTCGGAGCGGGCGAAGGCGGATTGGCGCAAGGAGCCCCAGCCGACTTCGTGTCGCTCGACCCGTCGCATCCGACGCTCGCCGGCAAACGTGGCGACACCATCCTCGACGCCTGGATCTTTGCCGGCGGCACAAAGGTTGACTGCACATGGGTACGCGGGAAGAAGCTCGTCGAGGGCGGCCGGCATATGCGCAGCGACGCCATTGCAAACCGGTTCCGGAAAGCGATGATGGAATTGACAGCCGGCTAGGCGGAGCAGGCAGACATGGATGCGGAAACTGCGGGCAAGGACGGCACCGGGGCGCTTTACCAGCGCATCCTGTCCGATATCCGCGGCCGCATCCTGTCGGGCGAATGGCCGCCCGGCCATCGCATTCCTTTCGAGCACGAACTCTCGGAGCAATACCGATGCTCGCGCATGACCGTGAACAAGGCGATGTCGGAGCTTGCGCGAACGGGGCTGATCGAACGCCGCCGCCGCTCCGGCAGCTTCGTCCGGAGGCCGCAGAGCCAGGCGGCCATCCTCGAAATCCACGACATCCGCGCCGAGGTCGAGGCGCTCGGCCTGCCCTACCGCTATGAAGTCGTATCGCGTGCGGTAGATACGGCGACGGAGGAAGACGACGCCGGCTTTCCTGAGGG